>JAQTMA010000005.1:0-40831 GCA_028714615.1 Anaerolineaceae bacterium
GAGAGATCAGGAGACAAGCTCCTGATCTACGAGTACTTCCCCACTTGTTACCAGAATCCAAAATCTATAATCTTAAATCTCTTATGGGAGTGAGCTTCTCTTGAGGTAACGCTCGAGATGATCCAGGTCATTGTTATCAGGAGATTGAATCGCTTTGTCGACCGTCAACGCAGAATTCAGGAAGAATTCGCGCCCTTTCTCTTCGGCCAGTGCAAAAAAGGCTTGCGCTACAACCGGATCGAACTGGGTGCCCGAGCAACGCGCGACCTCAGCAATCACATCTTTATAACTGCGGGTGGGACGGTATGGGCGATCCGAGAACATCGAATCGAGCGCGTCGGCCAATGCCAGGATACGCGCACCCAGGTGAATCTCTTCTCCCACCAGGCCGTCAGGGTAGCCTCGACCATCCCAGCGCTCGTGATGATGCAGAACAGGATCGATCAGGTCCTGGAAGCCTTTCATGCGGCCAACGATTTGAGCGCCGATCACCGGATGGCGCTTGACCAGGTTATACTCCTCGTCGGTCAGTGGACCTTGTTTGCCAATGATGCTGTCTTCCACGGCTACCTTCCCAAGGTCATGCACCAGGGCTGCTTTGAGAAGGCGCAGTTTTTCAGCCTCCGGCAATCCTAGTTTATCAGCCAGCGCGCCAGCGTAGACTGCAACCTGGGTAGAGTGCCCATAGGTGTATACATCGTATGCATCGATGACGGCGCCGAGGGTTTCGAGCAAGCCCAGGTTGATATCATCCAGCTCCTCATTCATGTGCTGGAGCTTTTCCACGTAGACCTTGGTGTTGGCTACGTATAACCGGAAGGAATAGCTGGTCGCCAGGATGGGCAGCATGAACACTGTCAGACCCAACCAGGTGAACATCTCATACGCCAGCGCCAGCACGGCTCCTAAAATGTTCCCGGCTATGGCGATGGGGGCAGCCCATTGGAATTCGTCGTTCCAAATTTGCAGCATCGGACGGTGAGTCTGTAGCGAGATCACCCCGATCAGGATGATCAAGTTGGCGAGCACATCAACAGTAGCGGCCGCCAGGATGGGAATCAGATTGGTCACCACCATGACGTTGCCGCTTTGCCCGCCGGTGAAACGATAGGCCAGGCCTGCCATACTCGCCGCGGTGACAAACATGGCCATATTAAAGGTGGAGCGACGGAAAAGAGACACACGGCGGCGTTCGGGTTTATGGGTGCGCAAGCTGGTCGTGATCATCGTCATCAGTCCACTGGCAACGTGGGTGATTGCGCCGGCCAGTGGCCCGAACAGGATGATGCTGGCTATTCCGATCACAGATGAGACAGAGACCCGGCTGCGGCTGGAATTATAGAGCTCGACATTGGCCAGCTCAGCCAGGGCAGCCAACCCGGCAAAGACCATCAACCCTGTCTGTTTCCAGGGTAATGTGAGCAGAGCAATGACCAGGAATAGAGCCCCGGTGCACGTGACCCCGACCGTATAGAGGGTCAGCCAACGCGATGGTTCGTGACTGGATTTCGGAAGGATGGGATTTAGGGTTGAACTGGCTGCCTGACCCATACATGCTCCTGGGGTGCGATGTCGATTTGACCGGATTGTAGAGATTTACCATGAATAGCGATCATAGTATACCTGAAATGCTTGGTCAAAAACTCAACTTTGCAAAACTCTAAGGCGGGCAACGCCAGGGTTCCTGCTATTCGCGATCAAGTACCAGGTGGCCAAGCCGTCATTTTATTTTGGATGCAATTACTGGACCAAAAGCATAGGTAGCATATATCCCATACATGAATGGGGGTAAAATACACCGAGTACTCGATAGGGAGGTGACCAATTCGCGAGAGAACCCGGCTGTTCAAGATAGAAATTCCGGTTAGCCAACGGCGCAGGTGGGCAGACCTGTTCGCGGTTGGATTTCTGATCCTATTGCTCTATGTTGGTATCCGGCTGGCTTTGGTATCCCCTGGGGTGGTCAAAGGACCGCAAATATCACTTGCTCCCCAGGCGCTGCCGCTGTACGCAGCCTTATCCCTGGGGCGCATGACAGCCGCCTATGCCCTATCGATGCTCTTTACCCTGATTTATGGACGCTGGGCTGCGTACCACCGGACTGCCGAGCTGGTATTGATGCCTCTACTGGACGTATTGCAATCGGTTCCGATCCTGTCATTCTTGCCGGTAGTTCTGCTCGGTTTGAGCGCTTTCCTGCCCGAAAAATTTGCCGCCGAGCTGGCATCTATTGTACTGATCTTCACCAGCCAGGCCTGGAACCTGACCTTCGCCTGGTACCAATCCCTCACTACCATCCCCAAGGAGCTGCGTGAGGCTAGCTCGATCTACCGCTTCGGCAGTTGGATGCGCTTCAAGACATTGGAACTGCCATTTGCCGCGATCAGCCTGATCTGGAATAGCATGATGAGTTGGGCGGGGGGCTGGTTCTTTTTGATGGCGGCCGAGTTTTTCACCGTCGGGCAGCGTGACTTTCGCTTGCCCGGCCTGGGGTCCTACCTGCACGAAGCAGCCAACCAGGGCAACCTGACCGCAATCGCCTATGGCATTTTAACCCTGGTCGTGTTGATTGTGGCGCTGGATCAGTTTCTATGGCGCCCGCTCCTGGCCTGGTCGGATCGGTTTAAACTGGAAATGGTCAGTGGGAGCGGTGATCGGGAAGCTTCCTCCTGGTTCTACGGCTTTTTGCGCAGCTCCCAAATGCTTTCGGCAGTTCAAGAACGGATCATCCAACCCCTCGGCGAACGGTTCGACCGCTTTCTCAACCACCGTTTCCCGGGAACCAGCGCCTACCCACACCAAACCAACACCCGTCCCTGGGTGTATTTGGCAGCGGGAGGCGCCGGCAGCCTGGCATTGCTCTATGGGGCTGACCTGGTGATAGGCCTCCTGGCAGGCGTCTCCTTGGGTCAGTGGGGGCAAGTTGCCATCGGGGTGCTGGCGACCTTGCTGCGAGTGATCCTCTCCTTGGGAATAGCCCTGGCCTGGACCATTCCGGTTGGGGTTGCCATTGGCACGAATCCGCGGCTATCCGCTATTCTGCAACCGGTGGTACAAATAACGGCCTCTGTGCCGGCCACGGCGCTCTTCCCGGCTTTCCTATTATTGGTGGCCAATCTGCCCGGTGGGATCGACATTGCAGCGGTGGTGCTGATGCTATTGGGCACTCAGTGGTACTTGCTTTTCAACATCATCGCCGGAGCGGCGGCTATCCCACAAGATTTGAAATACACGGCCACCATGTTGCAGCTCACCCGGTGGGAACGGTGGCGGACGCTCATTCTTCCCGCATTATTTCCGTATATCGTCACCGGCGGGATTACCGCCAGCGGCGGCGCCTGGAACGCTTCCATCGTTGCCGAGCAAGTCCAGTTTGCAGGGCGCACGCTGCATACGACCGGGATCGGCGCCTTGATCGCTCAGGCGACCGGGAGTGGAAACTATGCCTTACTGCTGGCAGCCACCATCACCCTGGTGCTGTCAGTGGTTTTGATCAACCGCCTGGTCTGGCGGAGGCTCTATCGCCTGGCGGAAGAGCAGTATCGGATGGAGTAGCATATGGGGAATTCAGTCCCTTTGATCGAGTTAAAAAGCATCAATATGATCTATGGCAGCGACCGCAAGCGCTTCACTGCCATCCAGGACGTCAGCCTGAGTCTGCAGGAAGGGGAGTTTGTCGCCCTGCTCGGCCCCTCCGGCTGCGGGAAAAGCACCCTGCTGCGCATCATGATTGGTTTACAGGCGCCCACCGCCGGCCAGGTGCTCTATCGCGGAACAGCGTTGGAGGGCGTCAACCCGCATGCCGCCATCGTTTTCCAGACCTTCGCGCTGTTTCCCTGGCTAACGGTGCAGGAGAATGTGGAGGTCGCCTTGAAAGCGCGAGATGTACCCCCGAAGATGCGCACTGCGCGGGCAATCGACCTGCTCGACCGGGTGGGGCTAGACGGTTTCGAGACAGCTTACCCCCGCGAACTGTCAGGTGGCATGCGCCAGAAGGTCGGTTTTGCACGTGCAATGGCCGTAGAGCCGGAGCTGCTATGCCTCGATGAGCCCTTCTCTGCATTGGACGTGTTGAGCGCCGAATCGCTGCGGGGTGAGCTCCTGGAGCTGTGGCAAAGCGGCAGTATTCCCACGCAAGCGATCTTAATGGTGTCGCACAACATCGAAGAGGCAGTTTTTCTGGCCGACCGGGTGATCGTCATGGACAAAGACCCTGGCCGCGTTATCGCTGAGATGAAGATCGGATTGCAACATCCGCGCCACCGCAAATCGCCGCCCTTCATCGAGGTGGTCGACCGGGTATATGGACTGTTGGCCGGGCAAACTCAACCGGAGGTGATCGAGCTGGGCAGCGCGCCAGGCGAGCTGGGGCGCACCCGCGGTTTGCCCGATATCACCATTAACGACCTGGCAGGGTTGCTCGAACACCTTTCGGATGAACCCAATGACCGCGAAGACCTGTACCGTACGGCCGAGCACCTCAACCTTGATTCGGACCACCTGCTGCGCCTGACCGAGGCAGCGGAGATGCTGGGCTTTGCAACGGTTTCACAAGGCGACATTATCCTGACCCCCTTGGGCGAGACGTTTGCAGAGGCGAGCATTCTGGCGCGTAAGGAGATCTTTGCTTCGCGCATCCGACGCTTCCCGCTGTTCAAGTGGCTGCTGGATATGCTGCGCGCCGCCGACCGCCACCGTCTCAAGCGCGCCGTCATCCAGACGGCCCTGGAGCGCGACTTCCCGCCGGACGATGCTACCGAGCAATTGGAAACTGCCACCAACTGGGGGCGCTATACCGAACTGTTAGCGTACGACGACGATGACGACGTATTTTACCTGGAGCTGCCAGAAGGCTGAATAGCATGTTTTCAATCAAGGTTGCGGATATCCGGGTGGAGGAAACCCAGACCGGCCAGGAGGGCTGTGACAACCCCTCCGATGATAAATACGAGACCGGGACCTAACCGGTCCGAGCCGATCCCGGCGATAGCATAACCAACCGGCAACAGAACGTACGAACCGAGAATATCCAGGCTGGATACCCGTCCGAGCTTTTCTCCAGGGACCATCACTTGCAGGGTATGAGTCCAGATCAACATAAAGATCGACATGCCAGCGCCGATGATCAGGGCCAGCACCGCTACCTCGATAATCCGAGTGGACAGCCCGATCGCTACCAGGAGCAAGCCGCTCAACACCCAGGTTCCATAAACCAGCAGACCACGCCGGTGGATGCGACCCAGGCTGCCGAGCGCCAAAGCGGCTACGACGGAGCCGACTGAAAAGAGAGAGTAGACCAGGCCGAGGGCCTCCACACCCAAACTAAGTTTTTGCTGGATCAGGAAGGGCAGTGTGACTTGCAGGGGACCGAGGAGGGTTATGTTCGCAAGGGCTGCGACCAGGATCGTGACCCACAGCCAGGGGATGGATGCCACCAGGCGAAATCCTTCCCCCAGATCACGCCCGATGGTCTTGAGCGGTGACAGGTCTTGTATGGCTGGATGGATTTGGCGAGTAGGCTGGCGTAGCAGGGGGAGTAAGAAGGCAGCGGAGATTAAGAATGACAGCGCATCGAACACAAAGGCGAGCGATGTGCTTCCGGCGGCGACGATCAATGCACCCAGGGCTGGCCCGGCGATCCCGGTGACCTGGCTGCTCAGGCTGGTCAGTGCGTTCGCACTGGGGAGCGCATCGGTGGGGGCCATCTCTGGGACGAGGGCGGTATAGGCGGGTTGGAAAAATGCGTCCACTAAACCAAACAGGATGCTGAGCAGGTAAATGTGCCAGACTTCGAGATAACCGGAGAGGGCAAGCACGGCAATGATCATTACAGCCGCTCCGCGCAGGAGATCGGAGATCAAGACCAGGCGGATGCGGTCGACTCGGTCAACGATTACGCCCCCAAATAGTAGAAAAACTAACATTGGCACCGAACTGAAAACCAGAACGGCGCCCATAGCAGTGGCCGAGTGGGTCTTCTCCAGAACCCACCAGGCTAGCGCCACCCGGTATAGGCTGTCACCCAGGCGAGATATGGCCTGCCCGGTCCAAAGGTAGGCAAAAGGGCGATGGTGGAGCGCGTGAAGTAGTTTTACGTTTTCCATAGCGACAACGAGGTAATGAGTCGCGGGGCAATCGGTTGGTCAGGTGACAGGGTCATAATGGAGAGTAGCTTGATTAGTGTAGCTCTTCCTCGTTCCCTTTTTCCCTCGTTGCCTTATGGCCTTGTCGCCTTTCTTATATCTTTGGCAATAAAATACCCTGCTGATTCTGATATTTACCCTTCTTATCAGCATACGAGACCTGGCAGGGTTCATCGGCTTCAAAGAAGAGCACCTGGGCGATGCCCTCATTGGAGTAGATACGCGCAGGCAATGGGGTGGTGTTGGAGATTTCCAGGGTCACATATCCCTCCCACTCCGGCTCGAAGGGAGTCACATTCACTATGATCCCGCAACGTGCATACGTCGATTTTCCCAAACACACCGTCAGCACGTTACGCGGGATGCGGAAATACTCGATCGTGCGCGCCAGAGCGAAGGAATTGGGTGGGATGACGCACACGTCTCCCTGGAAATCAATCATGGAACGCGGATCGAAGTTTTTCGGATCGACCACCGCCGAAAATACGTTGGTAAAGATCTTATACTCATTCGCCACGCGGATATCGTAGCCGTAGGATGACGTCCCGTAGGAAATGGTCCCCGGGCGGACCTGCCCCTCGGCGAAAGGTTCGATCATACCAT
The DNA here is from genome assembly GCA_028714615.1 of Anaerolineaceae bacterium. The sequence goes on from JAQTMA010000005.1 coordinate 6,747, forward strand.
GCTGCAGCGCCATCTCGCGGATCCACTGATCATGTTTCAGTCCCATGCTCTTCCTCCTCTATGACGATCCATCTGGTTATGGGAGATCGACGGTAAAGTTGATCATGGTCAACTTACCAGCTTGCACCGGCGCCTCGCCGGTATAGAATTTTCCACCATAAGTAAATGCCAGGCGGTAGGAACCGGGTTGGATGTCGCCGGCCGCGAAATTCTCATCCCAGGCATCGTCTCCATGCAGGCGAGAGCCGGCATACGTCTGCAGGTAAACAGCCGGCAGAGAGAGTTGCTTTGAGTCCGGATCAATGGGTTGGATCACGATCTCGTCAGACTCAACGAGCTTGCCATCCGCTGTCTGGATGCGTCCAGCTACGGCGCCATTGTTTTCCCCGGCACTTTTCACGCTGGGGAGCAGCCACAGTTCCGGGTTGCGCGCGTCGGCTTGCCGGTCGGAACCCACGCGCACCTCAAAATGCAGGTGCGGACCGGTGGCAAAACCGGTGGCTCCGACGCGCCCGATCAAGCTCCCAGGTTGCACTACTTGCCCGAGAAAGACGTCTATTTCCGATAAATGGCCGTACAGACTAAAGACCGGGACGGCGCTGCCGGGTTGGACGTGCTGCAGGATGACCATATTTCCGTAACCGGCGCCCAGGCCGGGCCCAGGGACCTCATCTTCCCGTACCACGACAGCCACTTTCCCCTGTGCAACAGCCAGCACTGCATCATCCGCAGGAGCCTGAAACTCGACTCCGGTGTGGGGTTCGCGCACTCCACCCGCAGTGCTGCCGTAGCGATAGGTTGGGTCTACTTGCCCAAAAGGTTCATCCCAGATCGGTCTTTGGAACAGAAAATGCCCGGGGTAGATGCACCATCCTGGCCCGCATTCGGGATTCGGCTGAGCTACACTTGCTAGCGTCACCTCAGCCGTAGAAGCCAGGGTAGGGTAGATTATGGAAGTTGCAAGGGCGGGTGGAGCCGTATCCGAAAACGGGGAGATGACCGGAACTGGGGTATCCTGATCAAGATCGGTGGCTTGCATGGGAGAGGAAGGCGTTGCCCCAGGCGCTTGTTTGGCGAGAACTGCCGGTTGCGCTGTACAAGCAACCAGCAGGGTTAACCCCAGCCAACCCGCCCAGGCAGCATGCCCAAGCGAGCAGGCAGGCTGACTGCTCCTCTGGTAGATGCTCACGCTGGGATGCCCCCGCGCTCCGCCAGGATGCGTCGCAACTCTCCCTGGGCTCGTTCGACGCGGTTGTCCAGCTCGTTGACCTCGTGCAGCAGGCGATGGACGGCGTTCTGGTTTTGCAACCCGGCTGCATTGATGCGCACATTTAGAGCGGCGCTGGTCAAGGCGGCCTGCGCCAAAGCGGCGCCGCTGGCGGCATCCGAAATGGCGTTGAGATTGCCGATCTCGGCGGTCTCTACAGCTAAATCAAGCACCTCTGCGGCCCAATTGGCCACGTCCAGGGGAACCCGGGCGGCGTGCAGAGTAGCATTCTCGATCGCTCGGGTGCGTTCAGCTTGCTGCTCGGAGGTGACTTTCGGCAGTTGCATGGCGGCCATGACCGCCTCAAATGCAGCCGAATCCAGGGTTTCAGCCTCGCGCAAATGGGTGCGCAGTGCTTCAGCCTGGGCGATGATTTCCAGCATACGATTTTCAACCCCGGCATATTTCTTCTTCCCGAGGGTCAAGCGGGCTACCATTTCCACCAACGCCGCACCTGCCGCTCCGGTATGAGCTGCAGCAGAACCGCCGCCAGGGGTAGCTGTGCCGGCGGCTAAACGGTCGAGGAAATCCGGGAATGCCTGCTCAACCGGTTCCAGGAGGGGTTGCTCTGAAAGCGCTTGGGATAGTCGAGTTTCGAGCACCTGGTGCGGCTGAAAGCCATCCAACTGCAGATACCATTGCGCTGCTTCCACCAGCGCCTCCTGAGGGATGAGGCCAACCAATTCGGTGTGGTGGATACCCACATTGTAACGGGCAGCCTCACGCCGTACCATTTCAACCACGCGAGCGATGGGAGTCTGGTGGTAATTTGTCAGGTTCATCGAGACTTGAGCGCGGCCATCCACCAACAATCCCAGGGCTTTTACGAAATGCAACCCACCCGAAGAATGGCGGACTGCCTTTGCGATCTTCTGGGCGATCTGATCGTCGTCGGTGGAGAGATAGGCGTTAAACGCGATCAGCGGTTGGCGTGCGCCGATGACAGTGGCCCCCGCCGGACCTACCCGGGAAGGACCAAAATCAGGCTGGCGTTCGGGGTGCGTGGCGATTTCCGTTTTCAGAGCTTCATATTGCCCGTGGCGGATGTTTTCCAGGTTTTGGCGTTCGGGAAGCGTGGCAGCTTCTTCGTAGAGGTATACCGGGATATTAAGCTCCGCACCCACCCGTTGTCCCAGCCGACGGGCGATCTCAACGCATTCCGTCATGGTCACAGCGGCAATCGGCACAAAAGGGACAACATCGGTGGCGCCAATGCGGGGGTGCTCGCCGGTGTGATGCTCCAGATCGATCAACTCCGCTGCCCGGGAGATGGCGCGGAAAGCGGCCTCCTCGGCAGGCGCCGGCGGTCCTACGAAGGTGATCACGGTACGGTTATGATCGATATCCGAGTGGCGGTCGAGCACGCGAACCTGCGGCACACCGGTGATGGCTTGCAGAATCGCTTCGACCACTTCAGGGCGGCGCGCTTCTGAGAAATTGGGGATGCATTCTACCAGCGGACTGGGCATAAGGACCTCGCAGGGCAATGATTACAGGTATTATAACGGGAAGAGAGGGCAGAGGATAAGGCAATCTGGCATACAGGTTGCAGCATTGAATCCGTATCGGGCATTTCAGCAGTGAGCGAGCGAACGTGCTACAATTATTCTTAAAAATACCCGAGGAACGAACATGTGCGGTCGTTTTACATTGATTCTGGAGCCATCTGAACTGCAAGAAGAGCTCAATTTAGGTGAGCTGCCGTCCGGCATGCAACCGCGTTATAACGTGGCGCCCACCCAGGCCGTGGCAACTGTCAACGATGCTACCTCGCGGGCAGTTGAATTGACGCGCTGGGGTTTGATCCCATCCTGGGCGAAGGACGCAACGATTGGCAGCCGCCTGATTAATGCCCGTTCTGAGACTCTGGTCGAAAAACCATCCTTCCGCAACGCCTTTGCTCGCCGGCGCTGCCTGGTGTTAGCAGACGGCTTCTATGAATGGTTTCACCCGAGCGGGAAGGCCAACAAAGGGCAGCCGTATTACTTCCGCCTGAGCGCCGCGGAGCCGTTCGCTTTTGCCGGGCTGTGGGACCTCTGGCGGTCGCCGGAAGGTGAACCCATCCAGACCTGCACCATCATCACCTGTCCGGCTAACGATCTAGTCAGTCGTTACCACGAACGGATGCCGGTCATCCTGGATGCCAGCCAGATTTGGGGTTGGATGGACCCAAGCGCTGCGCTTCCAGCTTTGCAAGACATGTTACAGCCGTACCCGGCCGAGAAAATGACAGCCTGGCCCGTCTCTGGCAAGATCAACAACCCGGGCTATGATGCGCCGGACTGCACGGACTCGATCCTGCAACTGGGGTAAGGGTATAACCGATCCATCGCGAGGGAACCCCCGTTCCCTGGGAGATTAATCTGCCGATGACTCTGCGCACCAGGACCACCCTGATAACCGGGGCAGCCATCACGGCGCTGATGCTGGTTCTGTATGCGATTCTGTCCCAGCTTCTCCTCGTAAGTTTCCGCGAAGTGGGGGTGCTACAAACCCGGTCAGGGGAACCCCTTTACGGTCACATCTTTCCAAGGGCGCTCAACCTGGAGCAAGCCAGCCAGATGGGTTTAGCCTGGTTGGCCGTAATCTTGCTGCTGGCCGGCCTGGTTCTTCTGGGGATTGCGTTGTTGCTGTCCAAACGCTATATCGTCCACCGGCGCGACTGGAGCACCCAACCGGTTGCTGGCCTGGAGAAGGAGTCAAGCCGCCCCCGGCAGGCAGGACTTGGGAATAAAACGGAAATCCCCCGGTCTGGGCGCGAAGTCCACCTGGAAATTGCCCAGCACTCGCGGGTGGAATTCGCAACCATCCCGGACCAGTATTTCCGCGTGGATGCTGAGGGGCTCATCCTGGAGAATCAATCCGCTCGAGGATACGGATCGAGCGAAACGGAGCTCCCACTATCCGGCGTGCCAATCAGCGTCCTCTTCCCGGAAGAAGTAAGCGATCAGCTCCAGGCTGGAATCTACCAGGCGCTTCAGGTGGGCGCTCCGGTTTCGCTGGAGTACAACCTTCGTACACAAAAAGGAGATCGCGTTTACGACGCCCGCCTGTCCCCTCTTCCAGGCGATCAGGTGATTGTCCTGGTGCGCGATATCACAGAGCACAGACAAGCGGAACAGGCGCTGAGGAAGAGCGAGGAATCCATTCGTTCGATCTATAACATCACCTCATCCCAGCAACTCAGCTTCTCCGATAAACTCCAGGCTTTGCTGGTGATGGGCTGCCAACATTTCAACCTCGATATGGGCGTCCTGGCGCATATCAGCGGCGATCATCATGAAGTAGTAGAAGCCCGTATGCGCACAGGCCAGGCGGTGCATGAATCGGTCATCCACCTGGTCGAGGTTTTTAGCCGGGAAGCCCTGCGGGCCGGCGGTCCCATTGCGGTTTCCAAGGCCAGTAGCTCTGAATGGGCCCAGCATCCTGCTTATCAGGTGAATACCCTGGAGGCTTACCTGGGTACCCCGGTCGTGGTTGGTGGAGCGACCTTCGGGACGCTGGGCTTCTCCAGCCGGGAGGCGCAACAGCGGCCTTTCGGTACCTCCGATAAGGAGTTCTTGCGGCTCATGGCACAGTGGATCGGAAGCGAGATCGATCGCGAGCAGAGCACCCAACAAGTTCAAAAATACTCAAGTGAGATCACTAAAAAGAACCAGGCGCTGGCTGAAGCCCGCGACCAGGCAATTGAGGCCTCTCGCCAGAAGTCGGAATTCTTAGCGACCATCAGTCACGAGATCCGCACACCGATGAACGCGGTGATTGGGATGTCCGACCTGCTCCTCGAGACAACCCTTACACCTGACCAGCGCGAATATGCTGGTATCGTACGCGATTCCGGACAGGTTCTGATGACCTTGCTGAATGACGTTCTGGATCTATCCAAAATTGAAGCCGGCAAGCTCGATCTGGAAGACATCGATTTCCGCCCATTGGAAATCGTCGAACGGGCTGCAGAACTTTTTGTCTCGCGGGTACGAGAAAAGGGGTTGGCGTTGATGACGTATATCGACCCGAAAATCCCCGAACTTTTGAAAGGGGATCCCACCCGCCTGACGCAGATCCTGTTCAACCTGGTCGGGAATGCAGTGAAATTTACGGAGAGGGGTGAGATCGTTGCCCGGGTTGAGATGGTTGAACAGAATTCAGCTACATGCAAACTGCGCTTTACGGTAAGCGACAGTGGAATTGGCCTCTCGGAAGGAGCGCGTAAACGCCTGTTCCAGCCCTTCACCCAGGCGGATGGCACTGTTACGCGGAAATTCGGCGGAACCGGGCTGGGATTGGCCATCTCCAAGCGCCTGGTCGAACTGATGGGCGGGGAAATCGGAGTAGACAGCGTGGAAGGGGTCGGGTCCACTTTTTGGTTTTGGGCGAATTTCAACCTGGTCGATCCAACAGACACGCGTGCAGGCATTCAGCCCTTCCCCGGCATGGACCGGTATCGCGTCTTATTGGTGGATGACAGCCAAACCAACAACGAGATCCTGAGCCGATACCTGGCGGTTTGGGGCATCCGGGTGGACTCGGCGGTCACCGGCAGCCAGGCGCTCACATTGATGCAGCACGCGTTCGAGGAGCAAGATCTCTACCAACTGGCGCTGGTTGATTTGAGCTTGCCGGATATGGATGGATATAGCCTGGCGCGTCGCATCTTACAATCCGAGAACTATGCTGCGATCCGGCTGGTATTGATGACCGCCTACGATGAACGCGGGCAAGGGGAGCAATCTGTGGAGTTTGGATTCTCCGCCTACCTGGTAAAACCGGTCAAGCAAGCCAGACTTTTCGATACCATATCCAACTTACTCTCGGTGCCAGCCCTGGCGACTGGCATGGCTGCGCCTGTACCAGCCACTTTGTCCGCCTCGCAGGGCTTGAGCGATAAGAGCGCACTTTCCAAACTGGCGCCGATCCTCCTGGCTGAAGACAACCTGGCCAATCAAAAATTAGCGACGATTCAGTTACAGCGCCTGGGGTATAAAGTGGTCACGGCGCTGGATGGTCGGCAAACGCTCGAATTGCTGCTCCAGACCAATCAGAAATTTTCTTTACTGCTCCTGGATTGCCAGATGCCGGAGGTGGATGGCCTGGGCGTGGCACGCATTCTCCGCAAGGCAGAACTTACTACCGGCGAGCACTTACCGACTGTAGCAATGACGGCCAATGCCTCAAAATCCGATCGGGAAGCCTGCCTGGCCTCGGGAATGGACGATTACCTGTCCAAGCCGTTTAAATTACACGAGCTCAAGGAAATATTGGAGCGCTGGCTCAAGCCAGGCGACGCGAGCCCGGCCTCCCCGGTGGAGCAGGAAGAAAGCCAGGCTGAAGGTGCAGTGCTCGATGCTGAGGTGATTCAGGGAATCCGTATGCTGCAATCGGAAGGGGAGGATTTCTTGACTTTGATCATCGATATGTATATTCACGAATCTGCCACCCTGATGGAACGATTGCGCAGCGCGGTTGCGAACGGTTCCGCCGAGGAAGTTCAGCGCAGCGCCCATGCCCTCAAAGGAAGCAGCGGGAATGTCGGAGCGGTGCAGTTAGCGGAAGCCTGCCGCCAGGTGGAATTCATGGGGCGTGAAGGTCAGCTCAAGGGAGCGCCAGAAGGTTTGCTAAAGGTGCAAACCGAATACGACCTGGCTATTCAGGCATTGACGCAGGAGAAAGCAGTTGTGGTGAATCAAGGGGGAAGAGCGGCGAATGCTTGACCCCTGGGCAGGGGAATGGTAAAATCTTCCCGCTATCAAGATTGGTGCATGCCCCCATCGTCTAGGGGACCAGGACGCAGCCCTTTCAAGGCTAAAACCAGAGTTCGAATCTCTGTGGGGGCACCAAGAGCAAGGATGAAGGATGAAGGATGAAAATGCTTCATCCTTCATCCGTTTTAATGAGGGTTCGCCTGGCCGGTTGCGCGATTCTCTTCTGTCAGGTATGATGGGAAAGGGGATAGAAAGATTGATCAACAACCGGTATCGCCGCATCCTGGGTTTTTTTGCGATCTTGATCGTTCGACTGATATGGTGGGACCTGTTATTGCCGCGCATCGGGTTCGGCCGCCTCTCGCGCCGGACTCGCCCCGAGCGGTTGCGGCGGGCAGCCCACTCCTTCCGCTTACTGGCGGTGAAGATGGGCGGGGTGCTCATCAAGGTTGGACAATTCCTCTCTTCGCGGCTAGACGTGATGCCTCGCGAGGTGACGGGTGAGCTGGCCGGGTTGCAAGATGAAGTGCCGCCTGAATCCTACGATGTTATTCGCCAGGTGATCGAAGCCGAATTTTCCTTACCCCTGGCGCAGGTATTCAGCGATTTCGAATCCGCGCCGCTTGCATCCGCTTCGATCGGGCAGGTGCACCGCGCCCGCATCCGCGCCAGCGCAGAACCCGAAGGTGAGCGAACCCCGCCATTTCCCGTGGTGGTAAAAGTGCAGCGCCCAGACATCCCCGCGATTGTTGAAACGGACCTTTCCGCGTTGCGGGTGGTCAGCAACTGGGTGAAGCACTACCCGCCCATTCACAAGCGCGCCAACATCCCGGCGTTATTAGAAGAGTTCAGCCGGAGCCTGCATGAAGAAATCGACTACCTGGCGGAAGGAAAGAATGCAGAGACCTTTGCATCCAATTTCAAAGGGTATCCCGGCGTGCGCGTGCCGGGCGTTTCCTGGGAACACACCACCCGCCGGGTGCTCACCCTGGAGGATGTGTGGGCAATCAAAATCACCGATTACACCGCTATCGAAAGAGCTGGCATCTCTCGAGCAGAGGTAGCCCAGCGCCTGTTCCACACCTATCTCAAGCAGATCTTTGAAGATCATTTCTTTCACGCAGATCCCCACCCAGGAAACCTGTTTGTATTTCCTCGAGGCACTGCTAGTGAGAGTGATTCTGTTCCATGGGACCTGGTCTTTGTCGATTTTGGCATGGTTGGAAGGATTACTCCGACCTTATTCGCCGGGCTGCGCGAAATGCTCATCGGGGTCGGTTTACACGATTCAAGGCGGGTCGTCAAGGCGTATCAAATGTTGGATGTGCTCTTACCGGGCGCAAACACCGAATTGTTGGAAAAAGCCAGCGCGCGCGTATTCGACAGCTTTTGGGGCAAGACTACGCAAGAGATGATGCGCATGAAGCAGGAGGAAGCCGACCAGTTCATCCATGAATTTGGCGCACTATTGTACGAGATGCCTTTCCAGGTACCCGAAAACCTCATCCTTCTGGGTCGTTGTGTCGGGATCCTTTCCGGAATGTGCACCGGGCTTGATCCGGATTTCAATGGGTGGACCGGCCTGGCGCCCTATGCACAGAAGCTGGTTCAAGCTGAAGCGGGCAGCAGTTGGCAAACCTGGCTGACCGAGATCGGGAATTGGGTGCGGGTCCTGATCAGTTTACCAGGAAGAGCGGAGACCCTGCTCGATCGCATCGAGCAGGGCCGGTTGGAAGTTCGCTTTCCGGAATTGGACCTTCACATTGTGCGCCTGGAGAAGGCCGTGAATCGTTTGGTGGGGGCGATCATTCTGGCGGCTTTTCTGCTCGGCGCGGTGCAATTGTATGCATCCGGCCAGGTATTCCTGGCAGGGGCGCTGGGGCTGGTCGCTATCCTCACGCTGTTGTGGATCCTTTTCTCATTTTGAGACTCTGAAAGACAGCCACCAGGGGGATGGATTACCCGCCTTAAGATTCCCGGGTGGGTTCTTCAGGCTCAGGTTGGTCGATACGACCGATGGCAGCATTTAGCAGGCTGCGAACGGCCAATAAGAATTCGCGGCGGGCTGCGCGACGGTGCTCCAATACACCCGGCGGCAGCCAGGCTTCCACTGATTTACGCATCTCACTACGAGCGCTACGGACGTGTTTGCGCGCTTCGCGCACATACGGATCTTCTGCGTGTTTCACTTCAGATGGATTTTCCATGTTGACACTTCCTTTCTCAAGTAACCACATTCAACTTGATTATAGACTATTTTTGTGGAAATTGATTAACAACCATTGGGATTTGCCACGGTACAAGAGATAGGTTTTATGCTCACCCCTGGAGGCGGCCACAACGGTCGCACTCTGCATGAGGTGGATTATCGCGGGGTTGCGTTAGGGGCGGGTGTTATACCCACCCGGGGAAGGGCGATCACAAGGGTCGTCCCTACCTTGGGTGGTATATCGCGGCGATTCCCAATATACCTGTATATCTGGCATAGTTTGTGCACATTTGTCCTGCATGGACATGATCACATTGCCTTGCCCCACCTGTGGAGTGATCCTCCAAGTTCCACCCGACCGTCCCGGATTCGGTTGTTGGTACTGCGGCACAGACTACCACGTGAAGGAGAAAGATATGGATGCTACCTTAACCAACATGGCATTTCACCAGGTACAAGGAGAAATCACCGGTTTGATTTCTTCGAAAGAACACAAATTGGATGAACTGGCAGGCTGTATCAATGCAATCATCCGCCGTCCAGAACATGCTCTGGAAAAATTGCTGACCCAGCGCAACCGTTTGGAAGACGACATTCTGGAGCTCAGCCTGGTTATCCGCCTTAAACAGCATGAGTTAAACCGGGTTCGCCGCACGGAGGAATACTCCGCGAATCCGGGCGATTGATCCGTTTCGATACAGACCGACCGGTTTCCTTAAATAGCCCGCCAATACTTGCGGTTCCACAATTCCACCCGCCATTAAGCGCGGGTGGTTCGCCATTAATGGGAATGTCAAACCTCGGTTCTTGTGGATGCTTTGCCTCCAGGCTAAGGCAATATGAGAATTTGATGAACTATTCCCCATTTTCGGATAAATGCGTTATGATAATGGGTAGCGTTCAAGGGGGGAATTCTCAGGTAAGCCTCTATTCGGTATCCAAGCATTCGCGGTCCGGTTAATGCCATGAAACGCACGAGTATATTATTCTCACCGCTTTCCATCGGAATCACTCTGGTCGCTGCATTGGGTCTGGGGCTGACCATTTTGACGACCGGCGGCCGGGGATTTAGCCCTGGCCAGTTGACCGCATTGTCCCGCCCTGGAGTAACGCTTCAAGGAATTGCTTCCCATGCCGAGCTAGTCACGCGTTGCTCGGCCTGCCACCAGCCGTTGAAAGCCAACCAGAATGACTTGTGCATTCAGTGTCATACTGATATCGGCGCACAAGTCAAAACAAAACAGGGCTTGCACGGAGCTCTCCAAATGCAGGCTCGTTGTGCGGGTTGCCACCCAGATCACCGCGGTATGGACTTCAACCCGACCCAGTTCGCCCTGGCGCGCTTCGACCATCAAGCCACCGGCTTCCCGCTCACCGGACGACACGTTGCAGTCTCCTGTGGCAATTGCCATACAAACAACCAATACCAGAAAACGCCACGGGAATGTGTTGCCTGCCACCAAGAGCCGGTGCAGCACGCAGGGATGTTCGGAGTAGCCTGTGCAGACTGCCATGCACCCGAAAGTTGGAAGCCAGCAAGCTTCCATCAAAAACCCTTCGATCACAGACAGATCGGCTTTACCCTGGTTCGGCATACGAACGGCTTTGATGGCCATGCGCTGCCCTGCTCAGCCTGTCATCGCCCTGGTAAATCAGGATTCGATAATTCTGCATGCATCGCTTGCCACGCGGGAGCGAAACCCGATTTTATGCAGCAACATCGCGCCCAATATGGTGAGGATTGCTTGCAATGCCACGATGGAGCCGATCGCATGCGCGGTTTCTCCCACGCGCAGGTCTTCCCGTTGGAAGGCAAACACGGATCCCTGGCCTGCGAGAGTTGTCACGCCGGGAAACGCTTCGATTCCGCCCCTCGCGATTGTAAGGGCTGTCACCAGGAACCGGCTATCCACGCTGGGTACTTCGGTCTGCAGTGTTCGAGCTGCCATACGGCGTCATCCTGGTCTCCGTCGATGTTGTATGCGCATCCATTCCCGCTCAATCATGGCAGCCAGACGGATGTACCCTGCCAATCCTGCCATCCCAACAACTATCCGACGTATACCTGCTATGCCTGTCATGACCACCAGGCGCAAGAAATCGCTGCAAGCCATACCAGAGCAGGTATTAGCGCAGCAGATTTACCCAACTGCTCGAAATGCCATCCAAGCGGTGCAGTAGAAAAAGTTGCATCCCCGTAGGGAGACGATCATGCGCCGGATTACCTGGTTTATTCTCTTCGGAATACTGGTTCTGGGTACGATCAGCCTGTCTGCCGGGATGGGGCTGGCTTTCGCGGCGCCCTTCCATGCGGGGGATGGCTTCTTCTTTTCTGCTCAGCGCTGGACCGAGCAATTGCTGGTCGAGATGGACCTGCGTCCGGCGGGCCGCGCCGCCCGGTTGATCGAATATGCCGGGCGGCGAGCCAGGGATACCTTGCGATTGGCCGGTACACCCCAGGAGGCCGCTGCCTTTGAAGAGCTGCAGCGCAGTTTTCGCTCGGCCATTCAGGCGGCAGCAGGATCACAGCAGAGTGAAGCCGCCACGTTGCGCCCGGCTTTGTTGAGTATGTTGCACAGCGTCGAGCAAGCCCTCAACCAGTTAGGACGCCAACCGGGCATGTCCCGGTCAGACCTGGTTGTATTCCAGGCCTGGGAAAGCCGGGTGGTTCAACTGGTGCAACAGCCGGGATTTTCTCTCAGCGGGCTCTCTGTGGGGCAACCTGCGGCGATCGCCCTGGCATATTCCTTGGCCGTAACCCCTACAGCCCCTGCGCCGACTCCAACCAGTACGATCGATGCGCGCATGGTGTACTTCCCTCCGGGCAGCCCGGGAGCCATTCACGCCTTTTATCCCCTGACCGGGAAGCATCTTGGCCTGGAATGTGCTGCCTGTCACCCAGGGGGCGCCTATGCAGGCACAGCCAAGGTTTGCGCCACCTGTCATTCAAGCCAAATTCCTGCCAACCATTATCCCGGGGATTGCCTACTATGCCATACCACCAGCGCCTGGCTGCCGGCACATTTCGACCATGCTTCGGCTGGTGCACCAAATTGTCAGTCCTGTCATCTGCGAAATAAACCCGCCAATCACTACGACGGCCAATGTTCCGCGTGTCACTCGACAACGGCCTGGCTCCCGGCGCACTTTGACCATGCTGCAGCCGGTGCGGTAAACTGCCAATCCTGCCACCTAAAAGATAAGCCAGCCCAACATTATAATGGACAATGCTCCGCCTGCCACAGCACCAGCGCCTGGAAGCCAGCTCACTTCGACCATGCTGCCGCCGGCGCCACGGATTGCGTCTCCTGTCACGCGAGCAACAAGCCGGCAAACCACTATAATGGCCAGTGCTCGGCGTGCCACTCGACGACTGCCTGGAAGCCAGCCACATTTAATCACGCTGCGGCCGGCGCCACAGATTGTGTTTCATGCCACGCGAGCAACAAGCCGGCAAACCACTACAGCGGGCAGTGCTCTGCCTGCCATAGCACCAGCGCCTGGAAGCCAGCCAGCTTCAACCATGCTGCAGCCGGGGCCACCGATTGCATTGCTTGCCATGCGGGGAATAAACCCGCCAACCACTTCGCTGGGCAATGCTCGCAGTGCCATAGCACTACCACCTGGTCAGGCGCCACTTTCAACCACAGTTTCCCGGTGAACCACGGCGGAGCCAACGGGGTTTGCGCCACGTGCCATCCGTCTGGTCCTCCGGGGTATACTTGCTTTGGTTGCCATAATCAAGGCGACATGGACAACAAGCATTCAGGTATTCCCAATTATGCCAGCCGGTGCATGGATTGCCATGCGGGTGGAAAAAAAGGTGGAGATTAATCGGTATGGATCAGTAAGTATGAACAGATTATTCCGTAGCAATGCAGTTCGTCATCAGACCCTCGTTGAAGCTTATGTTGTTCCCGATTCCGCCCGGTGCGTGCAATGCGGTATCTGCACGTTCAACTGCCCGATCGGCATAGACGTGCGCCGCCATGCAGATTTAGGCATCCCGGTGAAGGATAGCCATTGCCTAACTTGTGGCGAATGTGTGGCGCGTTGTCCTCGCGGAGTCCTCCGATTTGAACGCACCCACCTCTTTCAATCTGACCTTCCACGGACGAGGTAACGCCTGTGCAGCAATATACCATCCTCGGTAGTGGAGCGGCTGGGATAGCTGCGGCGAGAGCAATCCGTGAAAGAGATGCTCAGGCTGGAATTAACATAATCAGCGATGATGCATATGGGTATTATTCCCGGCCCGGCCTGGCTTACCTGATCACCGGTGAGATTTCTGAGAGCGGGTTGTACCCGTTCAAAGAGAAAGAGTTCCAGGAGTTGGGATTCACCCGTATTGCCGATCAAGTGACCCGCATCGACCCGGACGAGCACATGCTTTTCTTTCCGCGGCGAGCTCCCCTGCGATTCGACCGCCTCTTGGTTGCCACCGGATCGGTGGCCAGCCAGCCAAACCTCCCCGGGATGGAGCTGGATGGTGTGGTCAAGCTGGATACCATGGAAGATGCCCACCGCATTTTGAAACTTGGCGGTCGAGGGCGGGCGGCGGTGGTGATCGGCGGAGGCATTACAGCGCTTGAGATCGTCGAAGGGCTCATCGCCCGTGGTGCGCAGACCTATTATTTCTTACGGGGAGATCGTTACTGGTCGAATATCCTGGATGAGACCGAATCAGCAATTGTCGAGCGCCGCCTGGCTGACGAAGGTGTGAAGATTTACAAGAAGACAGAAGTGGCCGAGATCACCGGTCAGCATGGACGGGTCCGCTCGATCTGCACAACGAGCGGACGCCAGATTCAGGTCGATATCGTGGCATTTGCCATTGGTATCCAACCACGGATTGAGCTGGCTCAGGAAGCAGGCATCAAGGTCGATCGTGGAATCCTGGTCGATGAATCTATGCGCACCAACTGTCCGGATGTGTATGCTGCAGGCGATGTGGCCCAGGTGCGCGATCCGCGCTCCGGTAAATATATCCTGGACAGCTTATGGGAACCAGCCCGTCAGCAAGGTGAAGTGGCCGGGGCAAATATGGCCGGCGCTGAGCGTGTCTACATTAAGCCGTTTGCCTTTAATGTTACCCGCTTATCTCGGTTGACCACAACCATTATCGGATCTGTTGGTTCAGGAAAGGACGTAGACCTGGTGGGGATCACCCATGGAGATAGTGAAGCCTGGGGCGATCCCACGAACGCAATCGTGGCTCAGGACCGTTTCAAGGTAAACCGGCTACGCTTGCTGGTTGGGAAGGATGTTTTATCTGGGGCACTGCTGATGGGAGACCAGACCCTCTCACGTGCGCTCGAAGAACTGGTGAGGCGCCAGGTGGATATTACCCCGATCCGGGAGCGCTTGCTCCAGGGCGGTAATGAACTTCCCCGCTTGATTCTCGAGTATTGGCAGGAATGGGAGAGGAAACATGTTGAACCGGTCACGTGAGCTGTGGTTGGCTTTATTCGCCATCGGGTTTATCACGTTGATCTACTTGTTTATGACAGCCATCTCAGGTGGGGCGCCGGCTGCCTCAGAGTTCTACGGGCATTCGATCGGAATTCTGGGCTTCTTATTGATGCTGATGACAGAAAGCTTATATACATTGCGCAAGCGCAGTCACAGCGCCCGTTGGGGACGGATGTCTTCCTGGCTCGATTTCCATATCTTCACCGGATTGGTCGGACCTTTTATGGTGCTGCTGCATAGCTCCTGGAAGTTCAATGGGATTGCCGGTGTGTTGATGCTCCTGACGATCGTCATTGTGGTTAGCGGGTTTATCGGGCGATTCATCTACACAAGGGTCCCGCGGACTGCCGACGGGGCTGAGCTGCAAGTCACCGAGTTAGAAGCGCTGATCAGTGATGTGGATGCCCAATTGCAGTCGATGCAGTCACCCGATCAAACCTCTTCAGAGAAGGTGCTGGCGTTGAACGCTGTCCTCGAGGGTTCCGAAGGGGTAGATCCTGCAAACGCCAGACTGGAGCCTTCCCTCGCCGAAAAAAAGCACCAAATGGAGGCGTTGTCCAAACAACGGGATCAGGTGCGCCGGGAGATAAGCGGCCTGGCTTCCGCCCGCCGTTTATTGGCCATCTGGCACGCGGTGCACATCCCGATTGGATTGGCTCTCTTCGGTTTGGCATTTGTCCACGTGGTAGCCGCGATCTATTTTGCTGAGTTGCTGAAATAATGGTTAATTGGGACAACCGCCGTTCGCCCTGTTTTTCTGTTTCCCTAACTCCATTTGGATGAAAGCTGCCACGACGCTGGGATCAAAATCTATCCCTGCGCGAGAACAAATGTACTCACGCACTTTCGCTTCAGGCCAGGCTTTGCGATAGGGCCGGTTGCTGGTCAGGGCATCCCAAACATCCACCACTGCGAATATGCGCGCACTCAATGGAATTTGATCGCCGACCAGTCCAAGCGGGTAGCCGCTTCCGTCCCAACGTTCGTGATGTGCATAAGGTACGTCCAGAGAATTTCGCAGGTAGGGGATCGGAGAGAGCATCTCATAGGCGTAATTCGGGTGGCGGCGCATCACTTCCCACTCTTCTTGGGTCAGCGGACCTGCCTTGAGCAGGATACGATCCGGAACACCCATTTTGCCAATATCGTGTAGCAGTACCCCCCGCCGGAATTGGAGAAGCTCCGACCCGGGATAATTCATTTTATGCGCCAGGTGCAGCGATAGGTCTGTTACCCGGTGAGAATGGCCGTGGGTCTCGTGGTCTCGCAGCTCCAGGGCGCGCGACCAACCTTCGATGGTGGCTTCATAGGCCAGAGACAGCTCGTCATTAGAGCGTTGTAACCGGTCGAATAGATCAGCGTTATCTACGGCAATGGCAGCTTGAGTAGCCAGCGTCTCCAAGAAATCATACCACTCAGCTTCTGGAAAGAACGGTGACCGGTGGAACACCTCCAGGACGCCCTTGACCTGTCCCTTGGCTATGAGGGGAGCCGCAAAATAAGCTTTGAAACCCTCTCCCGCTTCGCGGATCCTACGGGCAGAGGGCTGCGCTGCTGAATTCGAGAGGTCAGGGATGCTCACCGGCTTGTGGTCGACTGCCACTTGCCCGGCCAGGCTTTCCCCCAGGCGCAAGGACCGGTTTTGAAATTGACCGGAATTGAACCCGCGACCCCCGGCATATTCCAGGGTTTGCAACTCCGGGTGCAGCAGGAGCACATCAGCGGCATCCACCTGGAGTTGGGTGGTGACCTGGTCGAGTAGCATGCTGATCGTGAGGCGTGCATCCAGACTTGCGGAGATAGCCATATCGATGGAGTGCAGGCCAATCAAACGTTGCAAGCGCAATTGGGTCTGCTCAAATAGCACCGCGCGTTGGATGGCGCTGGCAGCAATATCCCCGATAGCGGTTAAAACGCGCAGATCGTTTGGAGTGATCTCACCTTCTTTTCCAATCCAAACCACGCCAATGGTTTGATGGTGGGTGATGAACGGCACGCAGGCGGCATTTTCCAGGTTTCCGAGAAAGTAGCTACGCAGCAATACCGGATCGTCAGCGGCGTGGTTCGTCCAATAAGTTTCGCCGCTTTGCATTACCCGAGAAGTGATCCCTGTGTGAGCGGGTATGCGCCGACCGCGAGCAGAAGACCATGCTCCTACGGTGTGCTCGATCAAAATCTCTTTAGTGGCGGCATCCTGGCGGGCAAACAACGCACCTTTAACATGCAATAGCGATATCACCTGGTTCAAAATAATCGGAAGCATTTCCACACGGGTCAAGGCATTCCTCAAGGCGGAGGCGACGCTAGCCAGAGCCTCCATCTCCCGTTCGCGTTGGCGGTTTTCGGTCACATCCAGCATCACCCCTTGCAGTTGACCGGGCAGATCAGGGTCTGGCAGTACCTTTGACGCCTGGTCACGGAACCAGATCGAAGCACCATCGCTGGCGCGCACTCGGTACTGGCTAAGCCACTCGTTACCTTCGGACAGGAACTGCGCCCACTCGGAGCGCACCCTCTCCCGGTCTTCAGGATGGATATGCTCAAACCAGAAATCTGATTGGTCAGTCCACTCGTCCGCCGAATAACCCAAAATTGCCTGGCTCTGCGGGCTGATGTACTGGCGAGTATTGGATGGGCCAAGCAGGGAACGATACGTTATGGCGGGAATATGTTCCACTAAGGTCCGAAAGCGAGTTTCTGCGCTCCGGATTTGGGCAGTACTGTTTTCCAGTGAAGCGGCCATCTCATTGAAAGAAGTAGCCAGTTGATTGAATTCCATTGTTTCAATGCGCGTATCAATGCGTGTGCTCAAATTGCCTTGACCGAATTCGTGAGCAGCATTCGTAAGGATGCGGATCGGTTTCAAAAAGGCGGTATCACCCAGAAACCAGATGATCAACGTGACAAAGAAGGCGACGAGCACCAACGCCAGTAACATGCGAGCCAGGTTTGCATTTGCTGTTGCCAGGGCTATGGGCATGGGGATTCCAACGGTGACAAGCAGCCTGTTCTGGCTTCCGTCGACCGGAGTGAAGGCGTACATTCTCATCACTCCGTCCGGTCCGGTAATCTCAGTCTCGCCGCTGTGCTGCACCAGGATTGTCCGGATCAGGTCCTGGTCAGGGAAGGATTTGCCGACCCAATTACCGTTAGCCGGAGATCGAGACAAGATCGTGCCGTTATGGTCCAATACGGCTACAGCGCTTTCTGAGGGGAGTTGGTAGAGAAGACGGGATTGGTCTAAGGCGCTCAGGTTTAGTGCGGCAGTGATGACCGATAGGAGCTTGCCCTGATGATCAATGACGGGGTAAGCCATCACCAGAGTGGGTTCATTCGAAATCCGGCTGATTTGGTAATCTCCGATAGTCAGCTCACGCGAAGCCAACGCTTGTTGGAAATAAGGACGATCGGACAGGTTTACGGGAGCGGGTAAGCTGGCGCCACTACAAAAAATCTGCCCATCGGTCCTGGAAACTGAAAAATTTTGATAAATCGAGTATTGGTCGAGCAAGGTTGAAAATAGGGCGGAGCAGCCTGCGGCGTCTCCTTCACGCACCGGGGCGAGCTGGGCGAGGGTATGGAAAAGCTGGTTGGTCGATTGGATGGTCTGGCTCAGGTTGCTGGCGCCCAGGACAGACAACTGGGTCACGAATTGCCTGACGTAGGTTTGGGCTTGTTGGCGCTGATCAATCGCGGTGAAGAAAATAAGACCCATGATGGGAATCAACGCGATCAGGGCGATTACCAGGAGCTTTGACCGAAGGCTGCTTGATGTAAACCTATGCATGTATTAACCCGAATTAATAAATAACTATGTTAATTTTACCCTATTTGTCGTTATAATATGGAGAATCAGCCTACCAGGGGGCTACGGCATCTCCTCCCTTGCGAGAGAGGTGAACCATCTTATCCGCGCTGTAATAGGATTATGAAGAGGAACGCTCGTTATTTAGCAGAAGAGAATCACGCCACCTATAGTTTTGGGATGATCTTGGCAGCCTTCGCCAGTTGCCTGGTTTACTGGATCGCGTTGGTACAGCCAGCCAGCGTGCTCCGGCTTTATCCAATCACCCGATTGGACGAAATCTATTTAAGATTGAATAGCACCCCAGCAGTAATCCGCATGGTACTGGGGTTTGTCGTATTAGGTGCAGCTTACCTGCTTGCCTATAAATGGGCGCGGCACGTTCACGGTTGGGCCGGCTGGGCGATCGTGTTTGCCGGCATGCTCGCCTTCGGTACGATACTACTGTACCTGGCTCCCTTCGATTCAACCGATATCTATGACAACATCATTCACGGGCGTATTTTGGCGGTTTATCACGCCAACCCGTTCAAAGCGGTCGCGAGCCAATTTCCCTATGATCCGTTTACCCGGTTCACCGGGTGGCCTAATGATCCATCCGCCTACGGACCTTTATGGGAGTTGATGGCAGCGAGCGTGGCCCGCCTGGCTGGCAACGGGCAGGTTCAAAACTTGATTGCATTCAAGCTCTTATCAGGCTCTTTCGCCATGCTGACAGCCGGGATGATCGGGTTGATTCTGCAGGAGCACATACCCGGGCGAGCGTTACCCGGCACGTTGTTGTTCGCCTGGAATCCGGTGGTTTTGTTCGAAACTTTCGGGCACGGTCACAATGACACTGCCATGATTTTCTGGGTGGTAGCGGCTGTCTGGATGCTGATGAAGAAAAAGTACACCGCCGCAATCCTGGTCTTGGTTACGGGAGCGCTGGTGAAATACATCCCCTTGCTTTTCTTGCCGGCCGCCGGATTGATTGCCTTGCAAGAGCTCGGCGACCGCAAACGGCAGACCCGCTTTGTCCTCCTGGTAGGATTGCTTTCTTTAGCGTTGGTCGTTACCGCATTTGCTCCTTTCTGGCATGGCATCGACACGCTCAGCGTGAGCCGCCGGACGAAGATGTTTGCCACCAGCCTGCCGGCCAGCCTGTTTTTTACTTTGTACCCTCATTTTGGTTTTGACCAGGTAACCAATGTGATCGGCCCACTCACATTTGGGTTAACCGGGTTATTTGCACTATGGATGGGATTCCGAGCGATGCGCAACAAATCTCCTGAACGCTTCAGCCTCTCGGTCATGTTGACTTTGGATTTCTACTTGCTGGTGACCGTGATGTGGTTTTGGCCGTGGTATACCGTGTGGCTGCTTGCCTTGTCCCCCTTGGTAGAAGACCGGCGGATACGGTCGCTGGCGGTCATTTTTAGTTTCTCTTCTCTGGTGAAAAGTTTGCTGTTCGGTCCGCTTTTCACCTGGACGTCCCATGCACTAGCGCAACCCTGGCTAGAGATCGCGCAAACCCTGGTCGTGATGGCAGTCCCGTGGGGATATGCGCTCTATACACTGGTCATGTATTGGAGAGAGAAGCACGAGAGATTACCCATTGGCTGGGCTGCTGCGCCAGCGCCAGGCCAATCCCCGGCGTGGGTTAAACAAGAAAACTACCAGGAAAATGCCGGTAGCCGTCAGTACAACGGCCGCTCCAGAAGCCACGTTCAGGTAATAGCTCAAATACAAACCGGCCAGGCTGGAAATGCCACCGATCGCAGCAGAAATCAACATCATGGCAGGCAAACGGCGAGCGAGCAAATAGGCCGTGGCAGCCGGAGTAACCAGCATGGCAGCCACCAAACCAACCCCGACGGTCTGCATTGAAACCACCACGGTCAGTGAGATCAGCAGGAGCATCAGGGTCCGCAGCCACCCGGTGCGCATGCCCAGGGTGGAAGCCAGCACCGGATCGAAAGAGACGACCAGGAATGGACGGTAGAAGATAAGCACACATGCGAGAACGACCAAACCGAGGGCGGCGGTCAGCCATAAGTCTTGGGGGCCAACTCCCAGGACGTTTCCGAACAGGATGTGACTTAGGTCGACCGCGTAGGAGCGGATAGTGCTGATCAAGAGCACTCCGAATGAGAGTGCGGCTGCGAAAAGAATACCGATAGCCGTGTCTTCTCGGATGGCCCCATTGCGAGTGAAGAAGCTGATCCCCAGGGCGACGATCACGGCAGCCGCCAGGGCGCCGAGGATCAGATTGCCTTGCAGCAGGTAAGCCACCGCAATGCCGGGTAGGATGGAGTGCGCCAGGGCATCCCCCAGGAAGGCCATGGAGCGCAGCACCACGTAACATCCGATCACGGCGCACAACATACCGACCATCAAGGCCGCCAGCATTCCGCGCTGCATGAAAGTGTACGTCAAAGGCTCAAGCAGCCATTGGATCATCCCTGGCCTCGTTCCTCATTCTCTTCTGGCCCGCAGCATTGATCGACGACCAGAGCCCCGTCGAGGTGCAACACCTGCCCTCCGAAAGCCTCGCTCACAGATTGCTTGTTGAACACTTCGGCAGGTGTACCATACGCGATCAGGCGGTGATTGATCAGCAAAACCCGCTCGAAGCGTTCGGTGACCATTCCCAGGTCGTGAGTGGAAACCAGGACGGTGACGTGATTGGCATGTAACTGGTCAAGCAAGGCCATTGTAGCCTGCTGGGTGGAGGCATCTACACCGGTGAATGGTTCATCCAACAGAAGGATGTGCGGTTCTTGCGCCAGGGCTCTGGCCAGGAAAGCGCGCTGCTGTTGGCCTCCGGATAAATCCCCAATCGGGTGGCGCGCCAATGGATGGATGTCCATTTGTTGCATGGCTTGCTCTACCCGTTCACGGTCATAGCGTCCAGGGCGTTCGAACTGCTTTAATTGCCCGAAACGCCCCATCATTACCACGTCTTCCACTGTCACCGGAAAGCGCCAGTCGACTTCTTCGCGCTGCGGTACGTAGGCGACACAATCTCGCCGGTTTTCCAGCGCACGGCCGTGAATCAGAATGCGGCCATTGAGAACAGGCAGCAGGCCTACCAGGGCTTTGAATAAGGTGGATTTTCCAGCGCCGTTCGGTCCTACGACCGCTACACGATCACCTACGGGGACGCTGAAGGATAGGTTTTGCAGTACGGGCTTGCCGTTGTAGGCTACCGACAGGTTTTCGACTTCGAGCCGGGCGGGGTTTTCCCCACCGTGAGTAGATGATTTAGACATATGCTTAGCAAAAGATCCATGAATGTTTAGATTGTCAGAAATCAGCACCCTTGCACCGCACTCTCCGACACCTGCCTCGGCTGCAAGTGCCGGGGGGCAGGTGTCATCAATTATTGGAGCGCCTTCACGATTGTACTCGTATCGTGGCGTAGCATTTCCAGGTAGGTGGGCGCCGGCCCATCAAGCGGGGTGATCGATTCCGTGTACAGATCGGTGACCACAGCGACGCTGGTTTCTGCGGCAACCTGCCTGGCTAGCTGTGGGTTGGTACCCACCTCCAAGAAAATCGCCGGGGCTCCGCTGCGGCGGATGGAATCCACCAGGTGGGCGAGCTGTTGCGCCGATGGTGATGCTTCACTGGAAATGCTCGGAATCAATGTGCCGGTGACTTTAAGCCCATAGCGGTCGGCAAAATAACCCAAACTTTCATGGTTGGTCACCAGCAAACGCCGCTGTACGGGGATGTGTTGTACCTGCGCCTGGATCCAGCTATCCAGTTCCTTCAATTGCCTGATGTAGGCTTCGGCATTTTTCCGGTACAGGTCAGCGCCGGAAGGATCGGCCTGCACCAAGCCATCCCGGATGTTTTCGACGTACTGCAAGGCCAGCGTGGGGTCCAACCAGAAATGCGGATCCATCCCCGGATTATTGGAAACCTCTCCTTCGCGGGCTGATCTGCTTTTCAAACCTTGCGAGGCGATAATGACCAGGCGCTTGCCGCCCAAGTTTTGCAGGGTTTTCTCCAACCAGGCTTCGTACCCGGCGCCATTGACGATCAGGACGCTGCTGTTTTCGAGGCGAGCGGCATCCTGCGGGGAGGGTTCGTAGACATGCGGATCGGCTCCAACCGGCACCAGGGTCTCAACCTTGAGGCGGTCGCCGGCGACGTTCTGGGCCATGTCCGCCAGGAAGGACTCAACTGCCAGTACCTGGGTTCCGGAAACGGTTTTTCCCGGTGCAGACGGTTGGCAGGCAACCAACGATAGCATTGCTAGAGCACAAACTGCGCGGAGGGTGAACGAGAGGAATATGATAACTTTCGGCATGGATTAACCATTATGGCCGGATTAGTCCGGTCGAGATTCTTTTTCCCGACAGTCAGCACACACCCCATAGAGCTGCAGCCAATGTTCTTGAATGAGATAGCCGCGGTCTTGTCCGAGTTGAGCGATCAGCGGGTTCAGGTCATCTCCACTGAAGTATTCTGCGCGATTGCAGCTCCGGCAGATGAGCAGGTGTTGGTGCCCGTTTCCGGTAGTAAGGTAGGCATGGCAGCCATCGGGTTGGTGTACACGCTGCACCAGACCCAGGTCCTCCAGTTTTTCAAGGGTACGATACACGGTCACCAGTCCGAGATGGGGCGCCAGTTGGCGAGCCAGGATAAAAATCTGAGCCGGGTCCAAGGCGAAGGGATTGCCTGCGACCACCTTGACCACTGCCCGGCGCGGACTGGTCAGCCGGTAGCCGGAAACCTGCAGCAGTTCGTACCAATGCTCCATCAGTGGTTGGAAATCAGGAAGGGACATATGCTCGCTTAATTGATAGTGAAAATCATTTTCATTTAGATGGAGTATATTCAGATTGGTTACAAAAGTCAACTATTTGAATATTATTCAATCCTGCCGTTGAAGCAGGTATAATGGGTTATCCCGATATGAAACGCCTTTCTCACCTCGCTCGCATCTCTCTGCTCCTGGCCGTCTTCTTCGCCCTGGATAAGATTCTGGCAATCTTCCGGCAGGTGGTCATTGCTCGCCAATTCGGCCTCTCTCCTGAGCTGGACGCGTTCAACGCCGCCAATAACCTGCCCGACCTGCTCTTTGCACTCATCTCAGGCGGGGCGCTGGCGATCGCCTTTATTCCGGTCCTTTCTGAATACCTGACGCGCCAGGGGCGACCGGCAGCCTGGGAGCTGTTTTCGCGCATCGCAAACCTGGCTTTCCTGGTGACTGCCGGGATGGCTGTGGTGGTCGCTATTTTTGCGGAGCCGATCGTACGCAGCCAATTGGGAATTGCACCCGGCTTCAACCACGAACAGCAGCGCCTGGTGGCCGAGTTGATGCGTTTAAACCTGATTGCCACGATCATCTTCTCGATCAGCGGTCTGGTTATGGCCGGGTTGCAGGCCAACCAGCACTTTTTCCTTCCGGCGCTGGCGCCGCTGTTGTATAACCTGGGGCAAATCTTCGGAGCGATCGTGTTGGCGCCTGAGAAAGGCTATTCTTTCGGCCCGATCACCTTACCCGCGTTCGGATTGGGCATCCACGGATTGGTTTATGGGGTAATCTTGGGGGCAGGACTGCACCTGCTGATCCAGGCGCCTGGGCTGGTGCGCTACCAGTTCCACTGGGCGCCGCGCATTGGGATAAACACCCCCGGAGTGCGGCAAGTGCTGCGCCTGTTGGGTCCACGCTTGCTGACAATGTTCTTCATCCAGCTCATCTTTATTGCCCGCGACAACCTGGCGTCGCGCCTGGCGCCCGGTGCAGTCAGTGCGCTGACCTATGGCTGGATGATCATGCAGGTACCGGAGACGCTTATCGGTACCGCTATCGGGACCGCTCTGCTGCCCACATTGGCGGAGCTGGCCTCCCAAGGGGATTGGGAGAAGTTCAGGATCACCATCGAGCGCGCCGTGCAGGTGCTGCTGGCCATCACTATTCCGGTCGCTGTGGTGCTTTCTTTGGGGATTGGACCCCTACTCGGGTTAGCCTTTAACTTTGATGCGGCTGGGACTGAGTTGGTCACCTGGGTGACCCGCGTCTATCTGTTTGGAGTGATCGCCCATTCGCTGATCGAAGTTGCCTCGCGCTCGTTCTACGCCCAACAGGAAGCGCGCATCCCGTTGTTGGCTTCCGGGATCAACGTGGTGGTGTATATCCTTTTGGCGCTGCTGCTGATCGGTCCGCTGGGCGCAACCGGGATTGCGTTGGCGAACACCTTGTCGTTTACGGGGGAAATGCTGCTGCTGGTTTACCTGCTCGAACGGCGGCTGCGCAACCGATTCGTCGTCCGTTCGACGCTCGTCCGCACGGTAGCCGGCGCGCTGCTGGCGGGGCTGTTCATGTACCTGCTGACCGCCTTCGCCCCACTGTCAGCGTTGCCGTTATCCCTGGCAGCCCTCGGACTCGGTGCGGTAGTTGCCCTACCCTTTATCTTGAAAGAAATGCGCTTGCTACTGCAATTGTGAATCATACCGGAAGATTACGGTATAATTACCGCCATGTCCATCCAGAACGTCGAAACTGCGCCTACTCAACCTGAAACGAAGCCCCACACCCGGCGTTGGCCCTGGGTGGCGGCCGGTATCCTGGTGGTGCTGGTCTTGGGAGCCATCGGTGTGACCACAGGCTACCAGGAAGCGATTCGCCAGCGGCTGAACCAGGCATCCTCCCAGGTGGCTATGGAAGCCACCACACAGTACCAATTGGGAATCCAGGACCTGGCAGCCCACCGCTACGATCACGCTCGCCAGCGCTTTGAATATGTGATCAAAATCGATCCCAATTTTCCCGGCGCTTCCGAAAAACTCTCCGAGGCGATGCTAGCAGCCAGCTTCACGGCAACTCCCACGGTAGCGCCAACGCCAACGTTGACGCCCACACCGGATACGCGCGGGGTGGAAGAGTTGTTCAACCAGGCGCGCCAGTTCCTCTCGGAAAAGAAATGGACTGAAGCGATCGATACCCTCGACTCGCTGCGGAAAAGTGATGTCAAATACCGCGCCATCGAAGTAGACGGCATGTATTACCTGGCCTTGCGGTACCGCGGTGCTCAAAAGATCCTGCAGGAAGGTCGTCTCCAAGAAGGCCTGTACGACCTGGCTTTGGCCGAGCGTTTTGGCCCGTTGGATGGGGATGCAAACGGTTACCGGGTGTGGGCGAACCTATACCTGACTGGGGCTTCGTTTTGGCAGGTAGATTGGGCCAAGGCAGCCTTTTACTTCGGCCAGGTGGCTCCCTATTACCCAGGACTCCGCGATTCAACGGGGATGACCTCCACCGAGCGATTCCGCCTGGCAACCGCAGGCATGGGCGATGATTTCATGAAAAAGGATGACCCGTGTAGCGCCGAAAAGAAGTACCAGGCTGCCCTCGATATTGGCTCGGACCCTAAGGTACAAGAGAAACTGCGAATCGCGAGCGAATCCTGCCAGGCTACCAATATGCCCCCAACCGTTACCCCAGCAGCGTTCACGCCAACCCCATCCGCTACCGGCGAGGCTCCAACGGGCGCCGCCCCGACGGCTGCAGTCCCAACCGAGACGCCCACTCCCCCATCGCCGTGAGTGCACCGCCCTATTGGGCATTGTCCTTGATTTATGCCTTGCACCTGCTGGCTACAGTGATCTGGGTCGGCGGGTTGGCCAGTCTGGTTCTGTTGGTAGCACCATCTGCCCGGCGGACGCTGGAACCGGGTCCCTACGCAGTCGTGCTCGCTCAAGCGCAGCGTCGATTGCAGGTGGTAGGATGGTTCGCCTTGACGGTGCTGACCATCACCGGTCTGTTTCAGATGAGCGCCAACCCGAATTACAAAGGCTTTCTGGCCATCGCCAATCCCTGGGCGGTGGCAATTTTGTTAAAGCACCTGACTTTTGGGGGCATGATACTGGTCAGTGGTTACGTGACCTGGGGGTTGAATCCGGCGTTACAGCGGGTTGCCCTGCAGCAAGCAGCCGGCCGGGAGGTGCGGGCGCAATTGGAACGGTTGCACCGCCGGGAACGCGGACTCTTATGGATCAACCTGGCTCTCGCCGGTTTGATTTTGGCATTTACCGCCCTGGCAAGAGCAACTTAATTCAAGATACCAGTCAGATCGTAAGCCATTGCCCCGCCGACCATTACCGGAACGATCTTTCCGACAGGCGCCTGCCCATCGACGAACACCAGCCCGTCGATCTCCGGGGCGTCACGGTAGGAACGGCCAACCGAGATGCCGTCGTTGTACCCCTCGATCAGTATATCCAGGGATTTACCGATGAAAGTCTGGTTTTTCTCCAGTGAGATGTTTTGCTGCAAGGCCATCAAGCGGTCGAGACGCTCGTCCTTAATCTGCTGAGGAACCGGGTCACCCAATGGTTCGCTGGTAGTACCGGATTCAAACGAGAACTGGAAGGCTCCGATGCGGTCGAAACGGATCTCCTGGATAAAATCCAGTAAGCGCTGGAATTCGGGTTCGCCTTCGCCAGGATAGCCGACGATAAACGTGGTGCGCAGGGCCAGGTTCGGGAGGGCTGCCCGCATTTTCTCCAAAGTGTGATAGACCCAGTCCACGTTGGCCGGCCGGCGCATGGCGCGCAAGATCGTCGGGTCGACATGTTGCAAAGGCATATCCAAATAAGGTAGGATTTGCGGGTTGTTTGCCATGACCTCGATCAGACGGTCGGTGACGTAGCCCGGGTAAGCGTAAAGGACGCGCACCCAATCGATGCCTGGGGTAGCCTGAACGATTTGTTCCAGCAGCGTCGCCAGGCCGTCTTTCATACCCAGGTCGTGGCCGTAATCGGTGGTGTCTTGGGCGATCAGGATGAGCTCGTGGACGCCTTGACCTTGCAGCCGCCGCGCTTCTGCAAGGATCGCCTCAATTGGACGGCTGACCGCGGTACCTTTGATCAAGGGGATGGCGCAGAAGGCGCAAGGACGCCGGCACCCGTCTGCTATTTTCAGATAGGCCGAGCCGCCTTGAACGGCAACGCGCGGCGCACCGTGTTCATCGATTCCTACGGTGGCGGTTGCGGGCAGGTGGTAGAGCGGAGTGGGTTGCTGGCGCTCGCGCAGTTCCTGCACCACATCTACGACGTCCATCCAGCGGCGAGTACCCATTAACCCGTCGATGCCGGGGACCTGCTGTACGACCAATTCGCGGTAACGTTCTGTCATACAACCGGCGGCAATCAATACCTGGCCGGGACGTTTGCCCTCGGCCAATTCGCCTAACACTTGCAGGGATTCCTGGCGAGCTGGGCCGATAAAACCACAGGTATTAACGATAAGCACGTTGGCTTTTGCAGCGCTGTCGGCGGGGCGGTAACCGGCTTTCTCCAGCAGGCTGGCCATGGATTCGGAATCGACCGTGTTTTTAGCACAGCCGAGAGATACCAGATAAAATTTTTTATTACCCATCATATATCCACTTCGTAACGTGTTTATCCACCAGCCGGCGGCGAGGTGGTCACTGGTGGTTTGAGAGTCTGGGAGGTCGCGGGGGTCAGGCGCCCGCTGCGCGGAGCAGTTGGGGTTACGGCAGGAGTGGGGGTGACCATTCCGCCAGGGCCGAAGATCAAGTCGATGACCTGCCCGACGGAACCCAAGAGACCCAAGTCCGTGTCCTTGAAATAGACTTGCAAGGCCGCTCCACTACCGGTGAGTAGCTCGATTTGCTTGTTCCCTGAGAAGGTGTAGGTCTCTCCGGGATTGGTGCGCCCATTATACTGGACCTTGCCATCGGCGGTGATCAACATCCAGGCCCGTTGGTGCGCTACAACCGAGATCTGCACAGCCTTCAACGGTAATCCGGCAGGTAGACTGACCTGAAAAGCTGGAGTGACTTCATTAGGCGGTGCAGGCTGAGTTGTGGTTTGGGGGGTGGTTGCAGCCAAAGGGCTGGATTCAACAGTAGCTCCGGCAGAAGGCAATAGCACATCCACAACCGGCGGGGCTGTGGGCGCTGCGACGGCGGCTGCCCGTTGGGTCATCACTCGGGAAGCCTCCCAGGCGACAAACGCGACCAGCAAAATGATCAGCCCACCTGTGACCAGCAGATCGATCGATAAGAACCGGGGAAGCGCCAGGCGCGAGACCTGTTTCCCGCGAGATGGCTTGTTCGGTTGGATCTGGAGCGCAACCAGTTCCTCTCGCCGCGCCTGCAGCCCGTCTGCAAAACGTAAAAGATACGCTTCACTGTCCAGATTGAGAAAGTGAGCGTAATTCGCCAACATCCCTCGGGCTTGCACGAAGGAGGGGATGTCTTGCATCCTTCCTTCTTCGAGGGCAGTCAGGTAATGGATGCGCACCCTGGTATGCTTTTCAACGTCAACCAGCGACAGGCTGATCGTTTCGCGTTGGGTGCGTAAGTCCGCTCCCAGCTCTTCAAAGATGCGTTGCGAGCGCTTTATCACAGGCAGTGGGGTGTTGTCCACCATCTCGATGCCGGATAAAGCCGCAGGTGGTTCGAAAAGAGCTTCAGTGTCGGACACCGCTTCCGCGTCAGTAAGATCAGCGGCCTGGTCGTTTTCCCCCTCCAATCCTTGGGGGTCAACCACTGGCGGTATGGTGGGAGCGACACCCGAGAGGGAACGCGCGTCGGGCAGAACGTCAGCCGTTTCGGTGGGAGCAGGCACAGGGAGCGGCTGGCCGGCCATCAAACCCAGCAAGGCGGGAGTGTCCAGGTTGAGATAATCGGCGTACAGGCGTAAAAACCCGCGTCCCTGGACGACCGAGGGAAGCGAGCCCGCATCGTCCGCTTCCAAAGCCTGTAAGAAACGCATGCGGATGTGGGTAACCTGTGAGGCTTCCTCAATCGAGACCCCACGATCCTGGCGTGCGCGCTGTAAAATCTGGCCAAGGCTGTCACTCATAGCTAAAGACCTTGTGGATAGCGGTGGAGGATGAAATAAAACCGGCCTGCCAGCACGCAGGCTGAACACAGGCCGGAATTAAGTCATGACGAAGGACTGGCAGATTATCCGGCCTGTTCCTCGGCGGCTTGTGTGGTCTCCGTCTCAACCGGCTGTTCGATGATCTGTTCCACAGCGGGCGTTTCTGTTTTGGCTTCAGAAATGACCGGTTTGGGAGCCGTGCTGCCCGGCTTGACTTCGCCCTCGCGGTAAACGATCACCTTGACCTCCGGGATCAGGTCGACAGTCAGGCGGACGCGGGCTTTGTGATCGCCTAAATTGCGGATGGGCTGGACATCGATCTGGCGGCGATCCACTTCGACGCCGGTAGCCTGACGAATTGCTTCGGCGATCATCTGGGGGGTGATCGAGCCATACAGTTTGCCGGTTTCGCCGGCCTTGCTGGCGAAAGTGATCACGACATCCTTGAGACGGTCCGCTACGCTACCCATTTCGGTGTTCAGCTCAGCCCGGCGGACGTTGGCGTGAGCGCGGATGGTCTCGGACTGCTTGAGTGCGCCGGGAGTGGCTAATAAGGCCAGCCCTTGGGGCAGCAAGAAGTTGCGGCCGTAGCCATCGGCGACGCGCTTGACATCCCCAGCATGTCCCAGTTTGTATACATCTTTGATCAGAAGAACTTTCATTGCATCAAGCCCTTTCACTTGAATAGAAGAATTGCCTCACGGCAACCCGGAGCGAAGGGTACTACGCTCCGGGCTAAACGATTTTACCATAGGATTGCAGGTTTTCGATCAATCCAATGGCGATTCCCAGTGAGTCATTAAATTTATATTCCCGCAATATTCAAAGAGTCCAGCAATTTGGAGAGAGCGTCGGTGAGGGCTGGGTGGGTGATCTCGAAGTAGTCGATCGATGCCTGGATACGCTTGAGCAAGGAGGAAGGCGGCTGAAGTTGTCCACTCTCGGAGCGCTCGAGAAGGTCCTGTATTTCGGCGCTCATATGACGCAGGAGAGCTTGCCCCTCTTTATCGACGCTATCGGTGTTTTCGATTTCCTGGTGGGTTCGTTCGAGCAGGTCGCGTAATTCTTTGTCGTCCATAGGATCTCCTCTTCCATACTTCGGGTTCAGTGGGGAGGCGCCGGTGATGGTTACAAAGGTAAGTATAACCTATTCTTTTTGTCACTACGCGGAGATGGGAAGTCCGGCTAAAATTCTCCTAGAGGGAATCCTCCATCGACAGGTCCAACGAGGTGCGCTATGACGCTTGATGAAGAGAAGCAACGCTGGGAAGCCGAAACGCTCCAACCTGTGCTAGACCGTGCGCCTGAGCGCAAGCCGGAGTTTACAACCACTTCCGGTATCCGGGCGCCACGGTTACTGGCGCCCGAGCAGGATGAGGATTACATGGATAAACTGGGCTTTCCCGGAGAATATCCATTCACTCGTGGGGTGCAACCCAACATGTACCGCGGGCGCTTCTGGACCATGCGGCAATACGCCGGATACGCTTCGGCTGAGGAATCCAACCTGCGCTACCGCTACTTGCTTGGCCAGGGGCAGACTGGGCTTTCCGTGGCTTTCGACCTGCCTACCCAAATCGGTTATGACGCCGACGATCCGATGTCTGCGGGTGAAGTGGGGAAGGTGGGGGTAAACATCTGTTCATTGGATTGTATGGAAGCGCTGTTCGAGGGCATCCCGCTGGACAAGGTTTCGACCAGCATGACCATCAACGCCCCAGCCGGAATCATCCTGGCGATGTACATCGCTGCTGCGCGCAAGCAGGGAGTGGAAGAGAAAAACCTGCGTGGCACCATCCAGAATGACATTCTGAAAGAATATGTAGCCCGGGGCACATATATATTCCCGCCGGCGCCTTCCATGCGCTTGATCACGGATATCTTCAGCTACTGCGAACGGAATATACCGCGCTGGAATACGATCAGTATCTCCGGGTACCACATTCGCGAGGCCGGCTCGACTGCCGTTCAGGAGGTCGCCTTTACCATCGCGGATGCGATTGCATACGTGGAAGCGGCAGTCAATGCCGGACAGAAGGTGGATCGCTTCGCTTCGCAACTCTCCTTTTTCTTCAACGCGAACAACAACTTGTTCGAAGAAGTGGCCAAGTATCGCGCGGCACGGCGAATTTGGGCGCGCATCATGCGCGAGCGTTTTGGCTCGCAAGACCCACGCTCTCAGATGCTGCGCTTCCATACGCAGACAGCCGGATCAGCGCTTACCGCCCAGCAGCCCGAGAATAACATTGTGCGCGTCACGATCCAGGCCTTGGCGGCCATCCTGGGGGGAACTCAATCGCTGCATACCAATAGCATGGACGAAGCTTTATGGCTGCCAACCGAGAAATCGGTGCGGACAGCCCTACGTACTCAGCAAATCCTGGCTTATGAATCGGGCGCGGCCGATACGGTTGATCCGTTGGCCGGATCCTACCTGGTTGAACACCTGACGGATGAGATCGAGGTACGCGCCTTGGACTATATCCGCAAGATTGACGATATGGGCGGCGCATTGGCTGCCATTGAATCCGGTTACATGCAGGCAGAAATCCAGGATGCCGCTTTCCAGTACCAGAAGGCGCTTGAGAATAAAGAACAGGTCGTCGTTGGGGTCAACGCTTTCCAGGTGAAAGAAACCTTGGAGATGGAAGCATTGCAGGTTGATCCTCGCATCGAACAGTGGCAGTGCGAGAACCTGGCGAATTTACGCATACAGCGCGATTCCATTCGGGTCAATGAGCTGCTCGGACGTATCGGGAAGGCTGCAGGGGGGAGCGAGAATCTGCTGCCCTTGTTCATCGAGAGCGTGGAGAGTATGATCACCCTGGGCGAGATCTGTGGGGTGCTGCGCAAGGTATGGGGTGAGTACCAGGCGCCGTCACTCGGATAAAGATCTCCGGAGGAGAAAATGGCAAAGATCACAAAGATCAACCACGTGGCGATTGCAGTACCGGATATCGAGGCAGCCTTGAGCTTCTGGCGGGATGCCTTGGGGCTCGAGCTCAGCCACATCGAGGATGTCCCCTCGCAAAAAGCCACTGTGGCTTTTCTTCCAGCGGGGGAGGGCGAGGTGGAGCTGGTCAAACCGACCAGCGCTGATACGGGGGTAGCTAAATTCCTGGCCGAGAAGGGAGCGGGCATGCACCACCTGTGCCTGGAAGTGGATCACCTTGAGGAAATGCTGGCAGAACTGAAAGCCAGGGGTGTGCGACTGATCAATGAGACGCCGAACGTGCTCCCAGGCCGCAAGATGGCATTTATCCATCCCAAGGCGAGCAACGGCGTTTTGGTGGAGTTGTATGAAGTAACAGACAGTCTGCGCTAAATCACCTGTATTCCCATCGTGAAAACCGTCGCAACGGATGAGAGAGTCCGCGGCGACGGTTTTTCGACGCCAAGACAGTAGATAATCTGGAGGTTATCGGATATAAATAGACAATCATTATCGATATAGACATAATCTCAAGGAGAATGACGCCTTATGCAACCCGAAATTTCCCCCTCCACCTACCGTAACCGGATGCTAACACCGCATGGATGGATTGGCCTTGGCTTGATTGCTCTTTTTTGGCCGCTCAACTGGCTGCTGCCAGGCCAACGCACGGCATGGGCGTTTTTTCCTCTTTGGTTGGGATACTGCCTGGCGGTGGATGCACTGGCTTTACGCTTGAACGGCACGTCGCTGTTCATGCGCAACCGGCGGACCTACTTCGGTCTGTTTCTGGTCTCCGCGCCGGCCTGGTGGCTGTTCGAGCTGCTCAATGCGCGCATTCAGAACTGGCAGTACCTGGGAGCGGAAGGTTACAGTCCGCTGGGCTATTTCCTGACGGCTACGTTCAATTTCTCGGTGGTTATTCCGGCTATCTTTGGCGCCGCCGAGCTGTTCTCCGGACGGGAGTGGGTGCGGCGGATGAAGCCGGGGCTGGCGATCCGCCCTGACCGGCGTACTACCCTGGTGTTTTTTGCAGCCGGTTGGGGGATGCTGGCCTTATTGCTCGCCTGGCCGGGCATTTTCTTTCCCCTGGCCTGGCTTTCGATTTTCTTCATCCTTGAACCGGTGAATATCTGGCTTGGCAACCCTTCCCTGACGCGCTGGACCCGGCATGGGGATTGGCGTCCGGTGATCAGCTTGTTTGCCGGCGCCTTGCTTACCGGGTTCTTCTGGGAGATGTGGAACTATTATTCTTTCCCGAAATGGATCTATACCATACCATCGGTCGGAATCCTTCACGTTTTTGAGATGCCTCTGCTTGGATATGGTGGTTATTTGCCTTTTGCGCTTGAGTTGTATGCTCTCTATCACCTGGTGAGGGGGCTGTTGGGAAATAAAACGGAGAGCCCAATTCGTCTCGCGGATGAATGAGATAGCGAGCTAACCCTTGTGCATCTATGCTGCTTTGCGACTGGTATAATTACGAGTTGCTCTTCTGTTGACTGGATCGTTGATTTATAAAACATCTGTGCTATAATCAGGCTAGCCCCCT
This sequence comes from Anaerolineaceae bacterium, assembly GCA_028714615.1. Next base: position 40,537 of record JAQTMA010000005.1, read on the forward strand.
GTATGGAAGGAAACGGCATGACTCAAAACGTTATCCGGGTGGTCGGAGCCCGAGAACACAACCTGAAAAACATAACTGTGGATATCCCCCGCGACAAATTGGTGGTGATTACCGGTCTGTCAGGCTCGGGTAAATCCTCCCTGGCTTTTGATACGATCTTTGCCGAAGGGCAGCGCCGTTACGTGGAATCGCTGTCGGCGTATGCGCGCCAATTCCTGGGACAAATGAACAAGCCCGACGTTGATTCAATTGAAGGACTGTCCCCAGCGGTGTCCATCGATCAGAAAGCGACTTC
>JAQTMA010000005.1:40931-59876 GCA_028714615.1 Anaerolineaceae bacterium
CTCGGCTCACGTTTGGAGATCGACCCCGACTTGCTCATCCCGGATGTTGACCGCTCGCTGCGAGAAGGTGCTATCTCGGCGATGGAATGGAATGGGCCGCGTGAACAGTCGACCTATTACTGGCAATTCGTGGAGGCCGTGGCGCGCCATTTCCACATCGATTTGGACGCTCCGGTGCGAGAGCTGCCCAAGGATAAGCTGGATAAGGTGTTGTATGGAACCGGCGGACAATCCGTCACCATCCATATCGAAGGGCGTAATGACCGCCGCTCAACGTTCCAGGCGCCTTTCGAGGGGGTGATCACGAACCTGGAGCGCCGTTATCGAGAGACCAATTCGGACTACATTCGTAACAAGATCTCTGAGTTTATGTGCGACCGGCCATGCCCAACCTGTAAGGGGACGCGCTTGCGTCCTGAGGTGCTGGCGATCACCATCCTGGACGCGAATATCGTCGATGTTACCTCCTGGCCAGTCAATAAGACCCTGGATTGGGTCACCGCCCTGGGGGGTAAAGAAACCCAGCTCATCCGCCGCCAACAGGTGATCGCGGAACGCATCCTGCGCGAAATCCAGTCTCGCCTGGGCTTTCTGGTAGACGTGGGACTGGATTATCTGACGCTTAACCGCTCAGCAGCCTCGCTCTCCGGTGGGGAAGCCCAACGCATCCGGCTGGCAACCCAGATCGGATCCAAATTGATGGGCGTTTTATATGTACTGGATGAACCCTCGATTGGCCTGCACCCGCGCGATAACGGGCGTTTGCTGGCGACCCTGAAACATTTGCGTGACCTGGGCAACACCGTCCTGGTGGTGGAGCACGACGACGAAACCATCCGCACAGCAGATTGGATCCTCGACCTGGGGCCGGGCGCCGGGGAGCACGGCGGGCGCGTGGTAGCCCAAGGGACGGTGAGCGATATCCTCGCGAATCAAGAATCGCTGACCGGCGCGTACCTCTCCCGGCGATTACAGGTGCCGCTTCCCGAGCAGCGCCGTAACAGCAACGGCAAGCACCTGACCATCGTCGGCGCGCGTGCGAACAACCTCAAGAATCTCACCGTGGATGTGCCGCTGGGGAAGCTGGTATGTATAACCGGGGTATCCGGCTCAGGCAAATCGACATTGATGGTCGATGTCCTTTATAACGTATTAGCCCGCGAATTGAATGGGGCGCATACCCAGGCGGGCGATTACGAGCGCATCGATGGCATCCCCCTCCTGGATAAGATCATCAACATCGACCAGTCACCCATCGGCCGCACTCCTCGCTCAAATCCGGGTACGTACACGGGCATGTTCGATGAGATTCGCTCCTTGTTTGCCGAATTGCCCGAAAGTAAGATTCGCGGCTACAAAGCCGGGCGCTTTTCCTTCAACGTACATGGTGGTCGATGTGAAGCCTGCCAGGGGCAGGGGCAACTGCGCATCGAGATGCAGTTCCTCCCGGACGTCTACGTGCCATGCGATGTGTGCCACGGGGCGCGTTTCAACCGGGAAACCTTGCAGGTGCAATTCAAGGGACTTTCAATTGCCGAGGTGTTGGATACCACCATCGATGCTGGCGTGGAGCTATTCAGTGCGTTCCCATCCATTTCCAATAAGCTGCACACGCTGCAAGACGTCGGATTGGGATATGTGAAGATTGGACAACCGGCGCCCACCCTCTCCGGCGGCGAGGCGCAGCGGGTCAAGCTCGGGCGAGAGCTATCCCGCCGGGCGACAGGGCGCACCCTGTACGTGTTGGATGAACCCTCTGTAGGGCTACACGCCGCAGACGTTCACCGCTTGATCGAAGTGCTGCAGCGGCTGGTCGATGCGGGGAACTCGGTATTGATCATCGAACACAACCTGGATATCATCAAAGTAGCGGATTACGTCATCGACCTGGGTCCGGAAGGCGGCGACCGCGGCGGCGAGTTGATCGCAGAAGGTACCCCGGAAGAGATATGCCAGAATGAAAAGTCCTACACGGGGCAATTCCTGGCGCGCTACCTCAGCGAAGAGCACGCCGCCCAGATCAATCGTTAACCGGTTTATCCACAAATTGCGCGTAATTTGCGGATAAATAGCTTTATCAGGTTTTCGTGGAACAAAAGATTGTGATAAACCGTCTACTAAACGGGTGAAACCGTTGAGTAGACTCGCCTGATTCTGGAAAGTCAGGTAAAATCGAAAATAACCCGCGAACGAACCGTATATCGCCGCGGAAAATCCCACCCGCCTTTGCGCTATAAGGCTGGACCCAAGTCGGGAAATCCATCAATCAGGAAAAAAACCATGAGTCAAAAAAACTCAGCACAGAACATTATCCAATCCTACCGCAAGCGCCAACAGATGGGTCCGTTCCTCATTGGCGGACTGGCTGTTTTGCTGGTCGTGGTGGGACTCCTGGTCCTGGTCATCTGGTTGACCGGGCCTAACCGGCCAGGGTTGGCTCTCTTTGCGACCCGCACACCGACGCCTACTCTCACCCTTACAGCCACCCCTGTAACCCCCACCAACACGGCTACACAGATCCCTACAGAAACCCAGACGCCTACGATCACCGTGACCCCCACTGCCAGCGGGCCATTCGCATACATCGTGCTGGAGAAAGATACCTGTTGGGATATCGCCGCGAAATTCAAAGTCGACCTGATGGTCTTGTTGGCTCTCAACAACTTCGCCGCAGATGCATGCCCGATCAATCCTGGGGATGAGATCAAGATCCCAGCGCCAGATACCCAACTGCCCACCGCTACGGCGGTCCCGACCAACTTCCGCGGAGAGATAACCTATACCGTCCAAATGGGTGATACCCTGGCCTCCATTGCCTATCAGTTCAACTCAACCGAGGCTGCCATCATCGCCAGGAACAAGATCAAGGACAAGAATAAGATCAACTTCGGCGATAAATTGATCGTCCAGGTGAACATTGCCACGCACGTGCCCACGAAGGCGCCTACCAGCACCCGGGGACCCGGTACGGCCGCCCCCACCACAGCCGCAACGGTTGCTCCAACGGTCGTCGCTACGGCCACAGCGACCAAACAGCCGTAAAACCCACGAAGTGCATTGTAGGGGCGACCAATTCGTGCACGAATTGGTCGCCCCTACCGTATTGTGGGATCTGTTGTGAGGAAATTCCTTCCCCTTCTGTTACTGATGATCACTGCCGGATTAGCCTACCTGGCTTATACCCGTCTGGCAGGCGTTCGAGTCAGCACGTTTTCGCCTGCCAACGACGCTGAGGTAAGCCCGCGAACCAGCATCCGGTTGGAATTCGACCGTCCCATGGATGCTGCCAACGTCGAAGCGGCCTTCAGCCTCTCTCCGGCGGTTGTAGGGCGTTGGCAGTGGAACGGCCAGGAAGCCACCTTTACGCCGGAAAAGGCGTTCGAGCCGGGGGTGGACTACCAGGCGAGCTTGAGGAGCGGCGCCCGCAGCCTGCAAGGGAATCAAACGCTGCGGGCGGTCTCCTGGTCATTTCAGGTGCGACGCCCGTGGGTGGTTTACCTGCACCCGTTATACGGCCAGCGCCAGTTGTGGCGAATTCCAGCGGCAGGGGGAAAAGCCGAACAGATCACCCGGAATGGGGGGGGTATCCTTGATTTCGCCGTCTCCACCGACGGGGAAGCAATCGTATATTCCGTGCAAAAATCAGGCGGGGGGGCTGACCTGTGGGAAATAAGCAGGGAGGGAGTGGGCGCTCGCCGCCTGGTCGATTGTGGGGATGCCGTGTGCCGCAACCCGGTATGGTCTCCGGATGCCTCTACGATTGCGTATAGCCAATCAGATCTCCCGGTAACAGCCGCGGGGTCTGCCGGGCAAATCTGGCTGGCGGATGCACGCACCGGCAAGACCGCTCCCATCGATAAAACTATCCCTATCATAGGAAGTGAGCTGAATTGGTCGCCGGATAGCGCGCGATTGGCGTTCTACGATGCCGGACTACACGCGATTCGCGTCCTTAGCCTGAACCGAGACCCGGAAGTTCACTTACAGACTACTCAGGAAGGGGTAGGTGTGTGGCTGCCTGGTGGACAGCGCATCGCCTACCTTGACGAGCGTCTTTCCGGCCTGACATCGTACCGGGCGGTGGTGATCTATGACTTCAAGAGCAAATCCGCCGAAACCTTGCTGGGACAAGCCGGCGATACCGATTTTGGACTGCCGGATTGGTCCCCCGATGGCAACTGGTTGGTAGTTGGACAGCGTAAACCGGGAGGCAACCCGTCGCGGCGCTTGTGGCTGGTACAAGCGGATGGAAAACCGGTTCAGCCCATTGCAGATGACCCGACCTCAAATGCCGCTTTCGCTCATTGGGACCCTTGGGGGAGAAGCGTCGTCTTCCTGCGGGTGAAGACGGGAGTAGCTGCTGCTACCTCGGAGGTGGTTATCTGGGAACGGGCAAGTAATGGATTACGCGTCTTGGTGGAGGATGGCGCTCTCCCCCAGTGGCTGCCATGAATCATGAGTTTATCCGCGAATAAGAAAAACCAAGCGAACAGACTGTTCTTATTAAGCCCTTTCTAATAAGTTGCTTCTTCGCATAATGCGCGGATAAGTTCTTTACCTCAAGGCGGAGCGAATTTCACTCTGTACATATCCATCCGGCTCGAAGTGCAAGGCGCGCTCGAGTTTTGCCTTTGCCTGCTTCCCCCCGATTTGGCCGATGGCCCAGGCGACATGCCCGCGTACCAGGGCTTCAGGGTCCGTTTCGAGCGCCCGATTGAGATGCGGTAACGTGGATGGATCGGCCAGGTTGCCCATAGCGACAGCCACATTGCGCAGGTAACCGCGACGGTGCGGGCGCAGGATGGGGCTGCCGCGGAATTTTTGGTTGAACTCCTGGGAACCGAGCTGCAGCTCAACCCGGAGTTCGGGTTGTGGAATGCCTGATCGCGGCACCATTTCTATATCCGCTGGCAGGTGAGCAAAGCGTAGGTTCCACGGGCAGACCTGCTGGCAGATGTCGCAACCAAAGACCCAGTCTCCTATGGGTTTGCGTATCTCGGCCGGGATGGATGCTTTATTTTCAATCGTCAGGTAAGAAATGCAGCGACCGGCGTCGATGGTGCGATCCGGCAGAATGCAACTGGTTGGGCAGGCGTCGATACAGCGGCGGCACCCGCCGCAATAATCGTGCTCCACAGGATCGCTTGGTTCGAGTTCTACATCCAGGAAAAGCTCACCCAATAAAAAATATGACCCGAAGCGCGGATGGATCAGGCAGGTATTCTTGCCAATCCAGCCAAGGCCAGCCCGTTGAGCCAAGTCTCGCTCCAGGATAGGGCCGGTATCGGTATACGCGCGCCGGTGGATGGCGACGCCGAACTGTTTTTCGATCCGCTCAGCCAATTCAATCAGGCGGGAGGGGATAACTTCGTGGTAATCATTTCCCCAGGCGTAAGCGGCCACGCGGCCGTAGCCTGCATGAGACTCCTGTTCGGCCGGGTTGGCATATGGAATGCCCACAGAGAGGATCGAACGGACTCCCGATAAAATCCGGCGTGGGTTCGCTCGTCGTTCGAGCGCGCGCTCCGAGGCCAGGTATCCCATCTCTGCCTGGCGGCCAGCGGTCAGCCAGTTGGCGAAAACAGAAAAATGCGCCGGAGGTTCCGGGAGCGCTACCCCCATGAGTGGAAAGCCGAGGCGCAATGCCTCGGCTTTGATGGTGGTAGTGAGGGCGGACGTAGCTTCCAATGGCTGCCTAGGGAGTCGGGGTGTTGGTCGGGACTTCCGTGGTAGCTGCTGTCGTAGCCGAAGGCACCACGGTGATCGTTACGGTGGGCGGGTTACCAACCACAATCTGGATATAGAGCGGGAAGAAGTTGACCCCATCCGCGTTGGTCATTACCCAGTTGCCCATGTATGTGCCGGTGCTCAGGGGGGCTGTCAGGTTGACGCCTACTTCGACAGTCTCGTTTGGTTTTACTTCCTTAGGAAAATTCGTGCTGGCAGCGCCGCCCATCTGAGCCCCGCTGTAATAGCGTAACAAGTAAGCGGTTGTCCAGGTAGATGTACCTACATTTTTAACTTTCCAGGTCAGAGTGAACTGCTGCCCGGGATTGACCTTGGTATTATCCGCTACGCTCTGGCTGACAAACTCAGCCCGGTCGGGAGAGACAGGCCGGGTGGCGGTGAAGACCGGAACCGGACTGGTTCCGACGGTGGGAACGGTTGCGGCAGCAGTGGAAGCCTGAGTCGGCTCAGTGGTGCTGGTTGGGGCGGTGGTGACGGTGGCAGAAGGCGTTAGTTCGCCAGCTTTGGTTAGCTCGGCCTGTACTGTCCCCGCGGCCTGCGTATAGACTGCGTTGGCATCGGTAGTTGGGGTTGCCTTGGCGCTACAAGCGCTCAATGTCAGTGCGCCAGCAGCGAAAACCATCCAGGCAACATTTTTATAACGAAACATGCATATCCTCCAGTGAACTCGAGAAAAAGCCGGCTTTATGTAAGCCAGGGGTTATTGTCAAACCAGCCGGAGATCTTGTCAAGAGGCAGTTGCTCCGGATTACTTTACCTGCGGGTTTAGCCAGAGGGCCTGGTTACCATCCGCCGAGCCGTTCGCAACCACGGTGAAGATGAATTGAACCGATTTTCCGGCCAGGCTATTCAGGTTTAAATTCACTGTGGTGAATTTTCCATCGTAGACTTCCGGCCATTCGCCCAGGCTTTGGACAGGGCCGTTATCGGCGATATATTTCAGAATAAACTTGACCTTGCAGTTCTTGGCCTCAAAAACGCAGCCGACGACCGTGCTGAAGTGCGCGTTAGCCGGTACCATCATGGGTTCAAAATGGCCGGTGATCTGCCCGTTATTCCCGGATTGAGGGTTGGTGATTAAGGCAGGTTCGTTTTCCGTGGAGCCGTCTTCCAACCGGGGAGCATCCACCTTGATAACATACCCGTTCGCGTCGCTCGTCTGGCCAGGGCAGGGAAGGTTTCCCCCATCGCTGCTCCATTGCGCCAGGCAATAGCTATCGATCAAAGAGCTTGGGGAAGTGTTCACCTTGATTTCCACCCAGAAGGGCTGATCGGCAGTCGAACCCAGGCCGAAGATGCTCCCGGCTGAATTCCGCAGCTTCCAGTTACCGCGGAAAGTACCTTCCGCACCGGGTGCTTTGAGATTGAGGGTAATTTTCACTTCCTGCCCTGGAGCGACCGAGCTGTTGGTCACCTGCTGAGACGCAGGACCGCTCATGGCGTCGCCGCTGACGAAAACGAGTGCATAGCCATTATTCCAGGTGCAAGACCCGTCATTTCTCAGCGTCCAGGTTTTGGTAAAACTGGCGCCTGGCGTGATTACGGTCCCATCCGGGATAGTTTCGGACACAAATTTCCCCCGGTCACAGGGAATAGGAGTTGGCGTTGGCGGAATGACCGTTGCGCTTGGACCTGAACTCGCCTGAGGAGTGACAGTCACAGTTGTTGTAGAACCTGCGGACTGGGTAAGCCCGGAGGTCACCGAGGGCAGGTGAGTGACTGTGATTGCGGAAACAGGGGAGACAACGGTTCCACCGGCCAATTCGGTGCTGAGGGCCTGGACGGTCAGGGCGGCCGCGGTGTTCACGACTGCTGCGTTGCCTGGCGCGGTGGCGGTAGGGCGAGGCAAGTTGCAGGCAACCAATAGGATCGAGGTCGACACCAGTAGGCTGATCGAAGCCAGGACCTTACGCATAGAATCCTCCCGAGTTTATCTGCGAATGGCTTGATCCACTTAATTCGTTATGGGTCATTCGATAGACGCAAATCAGCCCGCGATGGTTCCCTGATCCGTGCTGCGATTAACTACCCTTACCGGCCAGGGCAAGGACAAAATTTCGCAAGCTGAAGCTATTTCCGGTAAGCAAGGTCTGGGCACGAAACATACCGGCAACCGCCCGGATAGTGAGCAAAGCTGTGAACGCCAGAATGGCTGCTGAGAGCAGGATTTGCCAGACCGGTACTGTTCCGGCAGCCAGGCGGGTCATCATTGCCACGGGAGAGGTGAGGGGGAATAGGCTCAACCCGACCGCCAGGCCGCCGTTACTATCGTTAACCAGGGTATTCATGAACATTAATGGGACGATGAGGGGGATGATCATCACCGTGGTGGCTTGCGAAGCTTCCCGCAGATTCGGAACAAGCGCCCCTACCCCCGCCATCAAGCCGGCATAGACCCCATATCCGAGAATAAAGAACAGCCCACCCCACACCAGAATGGAGGTCGGCAACTGGAACCCGGGAGGCAAGCTGAGGGTGCTCCCATTGGTGCGCATCAGCAGCAATCCGGCCCCCGACCAGATCACGGTTTGCAGCAACCCCGCAATACCCAAAGCGATGATTTTCCCGGTTAACATCTGGATCGGCCTCACCGAAACCAGGAGGATCTCCATGACCCGGTTCTGTTTCTCAGAGGTAACGCTGTTCAACATCAGACCTGAGGCTGTCAGGATGACGATGTAAAATATCATGGTGACGATGTATGGTACGAAGAACGTCAGCATGCTGTTGGGGTCGCGCTCGGGGGTCGGCGCCAGGCTTACGGTTTTTAAGATGAGGGGATTGTTCAACTGTTGGGTGAGTTTTTCATTCTGGCCCAACAAGTTGTACTGTAGCACGAATTGGAAATTTCCAGACTGACCCATCCCGGAAAACGGGTTGAAATCCGTCCGGATGTAGGTGATTTTGCCGGTCACAAGGTAATCTGCCGGGACAAGGTAATATCCGCCGATTTTGCCACTGGCCAGGTCAGCGCGCGCTTGATCGACAGAGGGATAGGCGATGAACCGGCCGGCGGGCGCTGATTCGGGCAACTTTTTGATCAAGCCACTTTGGTCAACATAGCCCTCATGGGTTGGTGCGTTCGTGGGACCGCTGAAGATCTGCCCGACCGCCTGAGCGTTCTCCTTGCCGATCGAATTGAGAATGGTAATGATCACAAAAGGTACCAGGGGCACCAGGATCAAGGTCAGAATGAAGGAGCGGCGGGATACCACTGTAATCAGTTCGTTTTTGAGGATAAGCAATATTTTGGTCATAAAATCATCTCCCCTGTTCAAGCGGCCCGGCTGAAGATCTGCCGCCAGGAGAGACGCTTGCCATAACTCAGCATCCCCAGGCGGAAGGTGCGGGCTGCCAGCCAAATGGCCGCTGCTGCGCACACCCACAACACCAACAAGTTGGCTACCAATTGCAAGGTAGGGATTTGCGTAAACCCGGCGCGCAGGCTGATGGTTACCGGAGCAGTGAGCGGGAAGAAGCTCATCCCAAGCGCCAGTGGACTGTTGGGATGGGTCATCAAGACGGATGCCAACCAGTAAGGTGCGACGACCGGGAGGGTGAACAGTCCGGTGATGGATTGAGCTTCGCGCGATTCGGTGACCGAGGCGCCGATCGCAGCCATCAAAGACCCGATCAAGATGAAAGATGGGATGGCAGTCACGACCATGATCAACACATAGCTCGGATCAACTTTGAAGTTGGCTAACCAATCCACTTGCGATTTGCCGATCCATATCCCAAGCGCCACGAAAACGATCCACACCATCATCTGTGTCAAACCGACACCGATGTTGCCAAGGATCTTTCCCGCCATCAACTGTTCCGGTGAAACGGAAGTGATGACGATCTCCATGGTGCGGTTTTCTTTTTCTTCGACGACGGCCTGGAGCAGATAGCCGCCACTGGTCAGGATCACAATCATTACCAAGATTCCTGCGAAGAAGGGCAATAAGAGGGTGGCAATATCCTGGCCGCTGACCTGCCGGCTGCCATCCAGGGTTTGGATGACCACTTCATCGCCCTTTGCAATGCGATTGATGATCTCTGGCGGCTGAGAAGCCAGCAGGTTGGTACGCAGGAACGCCACAAACTGGCGCTGGATGCTCTCGGCTGGTTGTTTGAGGTAATACAACTCGGCGTGAGAAGTTTCCATGTAATTTGCATCGAGGACGTAGTATCCCTGGATTTGGCCGGCATCGAGGGCTTTGCGGGCATCGGTCTCATTGGCTATTGGAATGAAGTCGACCGGTTTGTCGAAAATGCTGGATTCTACGGGCGCTGCTAGAGGATGCGCCAATAATCCCGATTGGTCGACATATCCAAGCGGCTTGTAATCTGTCCCGAGGATGGCGGAAAAAATTGCGATCCCCAGCACCACGGCGATGATCAGGGGCATGCTCACCAGTGCAAAAATAAACCGTTTACGGAAGACATGTCGCCGATATTCGTATGCGAATACCTGCCATATTTTCTTCATACGGCCTGTCCCTCTCCATGCTCATTGGTAGATACGACCTTGATAAAGATCTCATCCAGGGTAGGGACTGCAATCTCGAACGATTCCAATCCAACACCTTGCTCAACCAGTGAACGGAGAACTCCCTGAGGGGTAGCGCCGGCAGTGAGCGATAAGCGCGTGGCGCTGTTGTGCGTGGATATGCGCTCGACCCCCGGGATGATTGCAGGAAGCTGGCTGGTAGCCCGCACCAGCAGGTCTTTGGCAGCGAATTGGTGACGGATCTCCTCCAGGCCACCGTATAGGACGGCTTTCCCGTGGTCGATGAGTACCAGGCGATCACACATTTCTTCCACCTGATGCATCTGGTGGGTGCACATCACGAGGGTCACCCCCTGGCTGCGTTGTTCGATTAACAGGTCTTTCACCATTTGGGTATTGACCGGGTCGAGGGCCGAAAAGGGCTCGTCGATGATGACGAGATCGGGTTGGTGGGCCAGGGTAACGATCAATTGGGCTTTTTGCTGCATGCCTTTGCTTAACTCTTTGAGTTTCTTCTGGCGGTAAGAAGCCAGATCAAAGCGTTCCAGGTAGGCCACAACCCGCCGCCGCGCCTCGGCAGTGGGGAGACCCTTTAAGGTAACCAGGTAAGTCAGGCAGCGTTCCAGTGGAATATCCTGGTATAAACCGCGTTCTTCCGGCATATACCCGATGCGATTCTTCTTTTCCTCATCGATCGGACCGCCCAGGATGGCGACGGTACCGCTATCAGCCTTGAAGATATCCAGAATAATCCGGATAGTAGTCGTTTTCCCGGCGCCGTTCGGGCCGAGTAGTCCAAAGATTTCTCCTTTTTCAACCTGGAAGGAGACATCATCGACGGCGCGCATCGCGCCGAATGATTTGGTGACGTGAGCGATTTCCAAAGCGGCCATAACTTACAATCCTTTATTCTTTTTCGTAAGGCACACCATCAGCGGCAGGAGCCCGGCTTTTACCGACGACGCCAGCCAGAACCACCATGGTGGTGAGATAAGGCAACATCCCCATGAAATCCGGTGGGATGGAACTGCCTAAAATACTCAGCTTGGTTGCGACGGAATCGGCAAATCCAAAGAGCAACCCGGCGCCTAGAGCGCCGAAAGGCATCCAGTTTCCGAAGATCATGGCTGCCAGGGCAATGAAACCGCGGCCGGCGGTCATGGATTCGTTAAAACGCCCAACACCTCCCAATGTGAAATATGCGCCTGCAAACCCCGCCATCATGCCGCCGAGCTGGACGGCCATGTAGCGCGTTTTGAAGACACTGATTCCCAGGGTATCTGCGGCTTTCGGGTGTTCTCCAACCGCGCGCAGCCGCAGCCCCCAACGGGTCGAGAAAAGGGCGATTTGGATCACGATCAGGAAAACGAACATTGCGTATAGGAATGGATTGGCGTTGAAGAAGATCGGTCCAACCAGCGGTATTTTCGCCAACCCGGGAATGGGTACATTCAAGAATAAGGGAGGGTTATTCAGATTTTGGTATTGATTCAGAAACTTCTGGGCCATATAGGTCGTAAAACCTGCCGCAAAAATATTGATCACTGTCCCAGAAATGATCTGATTGACTTTGTATTGGATAGAGAGCACGGCCAGGAAACCGCCCATAATTAGCCCAATCAGGATGGCTGCCAGAAGGCCAAACCAGGCATTATGGGTCAGGCTACCGACGACCGCACCGGTGAAAGCGCCCATTAACATCATGCCTTCGATGGCAATATTGGTGACCCCAGAGCGCTCACACAATATTCCCGACAATGCGCCCAGCGTGAGGGGAACCGCCCTGGAAACAGCGTTGGATAACATCCCCGCCAGGTTCAGACTGCCCCCAGCAGCCGACCAGGTGAGGAACCCGAACACGAAGAAGGCTGCCACGATCCCTAGCACCCAATTTGTCGCCTTACCAAATCCGCGGATGGTTTGGAGGACCCCTAATAGAAAACCGAGGGCGGCCAATAAGTACAAGGTGATCTGGGAGGGGATGACCCAATCACCCATGAAACCTTCGGATACACCCCCCGGGGTCATCACGAAGGTGGTGATTTTTTCCGGAGTGATGTTCAATGCAAACAGGAAGAAAAGGCTGATGGAGATGATCAGGAAGACGACCCCCATTACGCGCTGGCGTGTCGCCGAGACCTTAACAAAATGCTGCTGTACAACGCCCGAAGAAGTATGCGCCATTATTTTTTACCTCCACCCCAGCCGGTGACAAAGACGCCTTCAACCGTCGCTTTCTGGACTTTCACACGGTAAATTGCCCGAATGATGGCCGGCGCGGCAATGAAGATAATGATGAGAGCCTGAAGGATGGAAATGATATCTACCGGCACGCTGGCCACAACCTGCATGCGGGTGGCGCCATTGCGCAGGAAACCGAACAAGAGCGAAGAAAACACAACCCCTAGCGGGTGGCTGTTTCCGAGCAACGCCAGGGCGATGCTATCAAAGCCGACCCCTGATGAGAGCTGGGCGACCATATTATGGGAGATGCCGAGAACGGTATTCGCTCCAGCCAGGCCGGCGAGCCCGCCTGAGAGCGTCATCGATAGGATAATGGAGCGCGATATGTTCATGCCGGCATAACGGCCTGCGCTCGGATTCGCTCCCACCGTGCGCAAAGTGTATCCCCAGGTAGTGCGGAAAAGGAACCACCAGACCAGCCAGGCTACACCCAGGGCAACGAAAAATCCCAGGTGGAAGCGGATCGGTGAGGCAAAAAAGCGAGGTAGCTCAGCCGATTTCTGGATGAATGGGCTAATCGGCATCCCTCCTGAATCGGAGCGCTGCAAGGGGCCAGATAAAAAGTAATGCACCAGGAATGGCGAGGCAATCCAGTTAAGCATGATCGTGTTGATCACCTCGTGGCCGCCCGTTTTCGCCTTTAGCCAACCGGGGATGAAGGCCCAAATGCCGCCGCCTACCGCCCCGGCCAGTAACGCCAGGGGGATGTGGATGAGGGCTGGCAGCCCTTTGAGGGTATAGCCGATATAGGTTGCTGCGATGCCGCCCATCAGCAATTGGCCTTCTGCGCCGATATTAAACACCCCAGCCCGAAAACCGAGGGCAACTGCCAGCCCGGCAAAGATATAGGGTGTCGCCACTACCAGACTCTCGAGGATTGGGTAGAATGCCAGACGCATCTCCTCGGGTGTTCCACCGTTGAGGGCGGCAACCATCCTGGCCGGATCTCCGAAAGCGCCGACAAACAGCGCCGCATATGCCGTGATGACATCATTCCATGCGGCTACCAGGCCGGCTCCAAAAGACTGGCCAAAAGCAGCATATACGTCTTCGCTGGTAAAGATGATTAATAACGCCCCGATGATCAATCCGCTGATGACGGCCAGGACAGGGATCAGCAGGCTTTGCCCAACCTTGCCCAGTCGGGATTTTTTCAGCTCGGGATGTTTGGTCAGCTCTTCAAGGACAGTCTTGCCAAAATCAGGCTTGGGCGATTTATCTTCTGGTTTGTTATCCAAGGGAAAGCTCCCGTTAGAAAGTGGTTTCCACTGTGCGTGGACCCGCGGGGCGGGCGATCTCTTGTGGAGTCTCGCCGGCCATCAACAAGCCGATGTGTTCCTTCGTGGCCACATCCGCTGGAACGATTGCGACCACTTTACCCCGGTACATGACCGCTATGCGGTCGGAAAGCTCCATGATCTCATCCAATTCTGGTGAAACCAGTAAGACCGCGCAGCCGCTGTCGCGTTTCTCGATGATGCGGCTGTGGATATACTCGATCGAACCTACGTCCAGGCCACGGGTCGGTTGCGATGCAACCAGCAATTTGATCGATCGGGATAATTCCCGGGCGATAATTACTTTCTGTTGGTTGCCGCCAGAAAGAGAGCCCACCGGAGTGAGCGGACTGGGGGTGCGGATGTCAAATTCTCGGATCAACTCGATAGAGGACTTTAATATCTCATTTCCATCCAGAACCATGGAATTGGCGAAAGGTTTCTGATAATAGGTGCACAAGATCAGGTTGTCTGCAACGCTGAAAGGCAGCACCAGGCCTTCACGCTGGCGGTCTTCGGGCACGTGAGCTGAGCCCAATTCCGTCACCGTTCGCGGGGTTGCATGGGTAATGTCGTGATCGAGGAGGGTGATCTTCCCTGAGATCGGGGTGCGCAGGCCGGTGACCGCTTCAACCAGCTCGGTTTGCCCGTTGCCCTGCACTCCGGCAATGCCCAGGACTTCTCCGGCGCACAGGTCGAAGGATACCCCTTCGACGGTAATCTGCCGACGTTCGTCCATGACGGTCAAATTCTCTACGTTGAGAACGACGGCGCCTGCCTGGGCGGGCTTTCTTTCAACTTCCAAATTGACAGCGCGGCCAACCATCATCCCGGCCAGTTTTTGCCGGTCGGCTTCTTCCGGAGTAGTGGCTCCAACGACCTTTCCACGGCGGATGACCATGATATGGTCGGCGATTTCGAGCACTTCGCGAAGCTTGTGGGTGATAAAGATAATGGACTTGCCCTGTTTGGTCAGCGAGCGCATGATCTTGAATAACTCGTCGGCTTCTTGAGGCGTCAGCACGGCGGTAGGTTCGTCAAAAATGAGGATATCAGCTTTACGATATAACAGTTTGATAATTTCTACCCGCTGTTGTACTCCGACTGGAAGATCACCAACGAGGTCATCTGGGTCGACCGTCAGGCCGTATTGGTCGGAGATCTCACGGATATGGGCGGCTGCGGCGGGCCGGTCGAGGAATCCTCCGGCATGCATCGCCTCAGCTCCCAACATGACGTTTTCGGTCACAGTAAAAACCGGGATGAGCATAAAATGCTGGTGAACCATACCAATCCCGGCTTGAATGGCATCGGTCGGGGAGTAGACATGGATGGCCTTCCCGCGCACTTCGATCTCGCCTTCATCAGGTTGATATAGCCCGTAAAGGATGTTCATCAGGGTCGTTTTTCCGGCGCCGTTTTCGCCCAATAGCGCCAGGATCTCCCCTTGATGGAGGGTCAGATCGATATGGTCGTTAGCGAGAACACCAGGGAACTGCTTGGTAATTCCTTTGAGTTGGAGTATAGCTGGCATAAATACCCCATAGAGAAGATTTGATATCGTATTTTACCATAGGGGGAGGTTGGTTATTCGTTTCAACAGGGCGCAATGACAACGCATTCCAGGAAAATGGTGAACAACCGGAACCAGTGGAGCTATGAAAAAAGGGCTGTCCTTTTTATGCAGGACAGCCCTTTTTTACAAACGAGTGATCAGGCGCGAGTCTTAATGGTGCCGTCCAGGATGCCCTGGCGGACCTGTTCAAGCTCGGTCTTCAAGGCTGCGGATACCTGAGAGTCCAGATCGTGGAAGGGAGCGATGTCGACGCCCTTGTTCTTCAGGGTACCGGTGGTGACTCCACCTTTGAAGGTACCATCTACTACCTGTTTGATGGCGTCCAGGGTGGTGGCATCCATCTTCTTCAAGACGGAGGTCAGGGTGATGGCTCCATAGTCGGGATTCGTGAGGAACCAGTCCGCATCAACTCCGATGACGAAGCCTTTCCCACGTTCTTTGACGGCCGCGGCGGTGCCTAAACCAACCGGCCCGGCTACGGGCATGATGATGTCGGCGCCTTCATCCATCAGAGAAACGCCCAATTGTTTGCCCTTGTCCTGGTCTTCGAAGGATTGAGCAAAGAGGCCTTTATCGGGATTTTTGAAGTCCCAACCCAAAACGGCGACCTTGGTGCTATGTTTCTGGTTGTAGTAATCGACGCCGCGGGCGAAACCATCCATGAAGATGGTGACGGTGGGGATGGGGAAGCCACCAAAGGTGCCGACTTTGCCGGTCTTGGTCATGCCAGCAGCAACGTAGCCAGCCAGGAAGGCAGCTTCATCGGTCTGGAAGGATTGTGCCAGGACATTCGGGATGGTGGGATCGTAGACATTGTCAACGATGGAGAACTTCTGAGTGGGGTTGGCTGCAGCAGCGGCTTTGGTGGCATCAGCGAGGAAGAAGCCGACGGTCACAATCAAGTCGCATTTTTCCTCGATGAAGGCGTTAATGTTCTTCTCGTAGTCGGCAGCTTCCTTCGATTCTAGATATTTGCCGGTGATGCCTAACTGCGTCTCTGCATCCGTGACGCCTTTCCATGCGGTGGCATTGAAGGATTTATCATCGATACCACCTGTGTCGGTTACTTCGCAGACCTTGGCTTTGGCAGCAGCCGTTGGGGCAACGGTGGGTGCTACGGTCGGTTCGACGGGGGCTGTGGTGGGTGCGACAACGGGAGGTGTGGTAGGTTCAGCGGGGGGCGTAGTCGGCTGAGGGGCGGCGGTCGTGGCGGCTGGAGCGGCGCAGGCGGTCAGCACCATCGAAGCCAAAAGGACTACGGCCAGAAGAGTATACAGCTTCTTTGTCATGGATTTCTCCTCCTAGAGAGAAAAAAATATGGGGTCGTACGAAATTGGGAAGGGCAGGTTCATTTGTTGAGGGGTCGGTGTCATCTTTATTAACAACAAAGGCAGAACCCTCCTACTTAATTAGTATACTTCCGAAACAGACAGGATGCAAGGTTGAAAAGGTCTCATCGTGGTTGTATTATATCGGGTTCAATTCCTCCATTTCTGCGGGTTTCAGTATGGGTTTTGCCTCTCCGCGCTTCACGCCGAGCATCAGGAGCAGGGCTGCCAGCATGAAAACAGGACCGACGATCATCACCAGATTATAATTGTTGCCCGTGAGAGCGATCATCCAGCCATTGATGTTCGGGCCTGCGATCGCCGCCAGAGTGGAGAAGAGATAATATAATCCGGTAAAGGTGCCAACCCGGGCATTATCGGTCATATCTACGACCATGGGTAGCGAGTTGACGTTGATCAGCGCCCAGGACGCGCCGGCGCACATCAGGATCAGGCCGATCACTGGCACGACCCCCAGGATAGGCAGCTCTGTGATTGGGACCAGTAAGGATTGCGGAGAGAGCAGGTACATTGCTAACATGCAGGCTGACATGAACACGATTCCAGCCATAATGGTGTTACGGCGCCCGAATCGGGCGCCGATGTAGCCGGCCGGAAGGCAGAAGATGACGAAAATCAAGGAAAGCTGGCCCAATAAGCGCGCCCCATCTTGCCCGGGCAACCCGAGATGGTTCTGGGCGTAAAGTGTAAAGAAAGCCTCGATGGCATTATAGGCGATAAACCAGAAGAAGATCGCCAGTAAGATCAGTAAAGCGCTTTTTTCTTTCTCTCTAATGATGGTTTTTAAAGCTACCCACAAATCAGGGGTCTCGTTACTGGCAGCCACCGGTACCTTCGGTTCTTTCACAAAGATGAACAGCAGGAGTATGGCGATGATAACCAATCCCGAGCCGGCCCAGAAGGGGTAGGCATGGTTCATGGCATATAAGCGTGATCCACCCAGCGTCGCAATGATGGCCCCGAGACCGCCCATCAAGTTGATGATCCCATTTGCTTGGGAGCGGAACTGTGAGGGGGTGATGTCCGGCATCAGCGCTACGACCGGGGTGCGCCAGAAAGCCATGCTCAGTAGGAGCGTGCTGGTGCAGGCGACGAACAGCGGCAGCATCCCGGCGATGGGGATGATCCCAAATGCGATCGCTCCGATGGGGGCGCCGATGAGAATAAAGGGTAAGCGCCGGCCAATGGGTGTACGCAGCCGGTCAGACCATGCACCCACCGGCGGTTGAATCAGCAGCGCGGCAATATTATCTAGGGTCATGAAAAAGCCGATCCAGCGCGGATCCAGGGCGAATTTATTGGATAGGAATAATGGCACGAAGGTGTTATAGGTCATCCAGATCAAGCTGACTGAAAAAAAGCCAAACCCGAGCAGGAACGTTTTTCCATAGTTCAGTTTCATTGCATCTCCTCGTTGCGTCATTGACCGAGCGAAAACTGGAGTGGAATGCAGAGACATAGGACTATTCCTGACGGGGATAATCCGTGGCTATCCGGTCCAGGTATTTACGGTCAGCGTCGGATAAATCGGCCAGGGCTAGCAGGTCAGGGCGGCGTTGCCAGGTACGCAGCAGGGCCTGGTCCCGGCGCCAACGGGTGATTTCAGCATGGTTGCCATTCAGGAGAACGTCGGGCACTCCCCAGCCGCGAAACTCGGGTGGGCGGGTGTAGTGAGGATACTCAAGCAGTCCGGATGCGTACGAGTCGTCAGTAGCCCCATCTGGGTCGCCAAGCACCCCGGGCAGCAGGCGCGAAACAGCGTCGATCATCGACAAGGCCGGCAGTTCACCCCCGGTCAAGACGTAATCGCCGATGGAGATCTCGTCCGATACCAGGTGTTGGCGGATGCGTTCATCGAAGCCTTCATAGCGCCCGCATAACAATCCCAACCGCGGGTATTGTGCCAATTCCTCAGCGACTTTTTGGGTGAAGGT
The DNA here is from genome assembly GCA_028714615.1 of Anaerolineaceae bacterium. The sequence goes on from JAQTMA010000005.1 coordinate 59,558, forward strand.
GCGTCCTTGCGGCGTGAGCAGGATGAGCGGACAGGGTAATGGAGATCCCAGAACACTCTTGATTGCAGCAAAGACGGGCTCGGGTTTCATCACCATGCCTCCTCCGCCGCCATAAGGTGTGTCGTCAGTAATGTGGTGGCGGTCGGTGGTGAAGGCGCGGATATCGTGCAGGCATACTTCGAGCAAACCATGCTGCCGCGCGCGTTGGAGGATGCTGGTATCGAGATATGGGGTGAAGACGTCGGGAAACAAGGTAAAAACGTCAAAACGCATAGAAGGATTCTATCTGAGAATGGGTGGGAGGGCAAGGAATGATGTC
>JAQTMA010000006.1 GCA_028714615.1 Anaerolineaceae bacterium
CGCCGACTTCCGCCCGGTGCAGGCAGCCCAACATAAGATCAAAAAAACAGGCGGGGTTCCGCACATCCAACTCGAACCCACCTCCGATATTCTAGCCGGCGTGGCCGTGCGCCGCTCAGCGACCGGATGCCCCCGCGTGGTCGTCGGTTTTGCCGCCGAGAGCCAAAACCTGATCAGCAATGCCGCCGAGAAATTGGCCGCCAAACGACTGGATCTCATCGTTGCGAACGATATTACTGCACCCGGCGCGGGTTTCGCCGTTGAGACCAACCGGGTTGTACTGCTTCACCCGGACGGACGCGCCGAGGTATTGCCCTTGATGAGCAAAGCCGAGGTTGCCGAAGCGGTCATCCAACACATGGTCCATCTGCTGGGAAGCAGCCCGGAGCGGTAAACTGACATCTGCCAGAAAACATACAGGGCTATCGTTTTGAAACACGCCGGGCGATTCCATTCCCCAGGAGTTGAATGCCCTGAACCAGGACGATCAGCAGGACGACGGTTGCCAGCATCACATCCGTTTCAAAGCGCTGGTATCCGTAGCGGATAGCCAGGTCGCCCAATCCACCCCCGCCGATAGCGCCCGCCATTGCCGAGTAACCGATCAGGCTGATGATTGAAATCGCAACGCCCAGCACCAGGGACGGCAGTGCTTCAGGAACCAACACTTTTCCGATGATTTGCCACAATGTACAACCCATCGCCTGGGCTGCCTCCACCAGCCCGTGGTCCACTTCACGCAAACTGGTTTCCGCCACCCTGGCAAAGAATGGGATCGCAGAGATAGCGAGGGGCACGATGGCGGCCGTTGCTCCGATCGTGGTCCCCACCACCAGGCGCGTGAAAGGGATGATGACCACCAGCAGGATGATAAAAGGCAATGAACGGGCGGCGTTAACGATCGCCCCCAAAATCTGATTCAACGCCGGCTTGGGGGCCAATCCATTGCCGTCGGTCACTACCAATACAATCCCAAGGGGCAGCCCAAAAACGATGGTGAACACCGTCGAGACGCCGACCATATACAGGGTATCCAATGTACCCGCCCACAAGGTAGGTAGCCAGGTGGCCCAGTTCATTGGCGCAACTCCACACTCAAACCCAATTCGCGCAGATAAGCCAGCGCCGGGTCAACTTGTTCACCGGACAGTTCTACCTGTAACTGGCCCACCCGCCGGCCGGCAATATTCTGAATGCTGCCGCCCAAAATATTGACGTCGACCGCAAATTTTCTCACCAGAGAAGCCAACACCGGTTGGTCCGCAACGTCCCCCACAAAGATGATCGTCGCACGGGTTGCTCCAGGTAGAATAGAAGGGATATCCACCTGGGGGAAGATTGCCTGCGCCAACCGGCTTTCTGGCTGGGCAACCAGCTCGCCTACTGATCCCTGCTCCACGACTCGGCCGTCCTCCAAAACCGCCACCCGGTCACAGATTTGGCGGACCACGCTCATCTCGTGAGTGATCAGCAAAATGGTCAAACCCAGGCGCCGGTTCAGATCTCGCAACAGCTCCAGGATCGCCGTGGTATTCTGTGGATCCAACGCAGAGGTAGCCTCATCCGATAGCAATACATCGGGTTCGTTTGCTAACGCTCGGGCAATCCCCACGCGCTGTTTCTGGCCGCCAGAGAGCTGCGCCGGATAGGCATCCGCTTTTTCGCTCAAGCCAACCAGCGCTAAAAGTTCCTTCACCCGGGCTTGCCGCTCAGCTCTGGGGAGTCCGGCGATCTCCAGCGGGAAGGCCACATTCCCGACCACGGTGCGCGAACTGAGCAAGTTGAAATGTTGAAAGATCATCCCAATGCGCTGGCGCGCTTTCCGCAGCCCAGGCGGCGACAGCCGGGTCATTTCTTTTCCGTTGACCTGGATGGCGCCGGAAGAAGGCTTCTCCAGCAGGTTCACGCAGCGGATCAAGGTACTCTTCCCTGCGCCACTCGTTCCCAGCACGCCGAAAATTTCTCCGGCAGCGACTTCGAGGCTTACGCCATTCAGCGCTGCCACCGACTGTTCCCCCTGACCGAAAACCTTATGCACATCTTGGATCAATATCATGATACCAACCTCGTTGAATCGATAAGCCGCGTCAGAGGGATGCGGCGCATTCCTCTGACGCGGATAGATGCATCTTCTGGTCGACGAATGGTCGAGAAATCAGTGTGCGCGGATTACATCCTTATCCAGTGGTATCCCGGAACGCTGACCATTCTGCATTTTTGCTTTCTCTGTCGATGTGATCCAATCGCCAACCCAGAAGATGCGGTGGAAGGATTAGAAAGCGGGTAGCACGGAGCCTTGATACTTATCTTGAATGAATTTCTTCACCTCCGGCGAGGTTAACAGCCTGGCAAGTTTCTGGATACCCAGATCGTTTTCATGACCTTTCAGCACCGTTAAGACATTGGCATATGGGTTGTTCTCCCCGCTCTCCAGGGCCAGGGCATCCTTACTGGGGGTGAACCCGGCTTCAAGCGCATAGTTCCCGTTGATGACTGAGAAGGTTGTGTCGTCCAACGAACGGGGTAATTGAGCTGCCTCCAATTCCTTGATTTGTAGGTTTTTGGGATTTTCGGCAATATCCTGCACCGTGGCTTTCACCGTCGCAGTTGCCTTGAGTTTGATCAGGCCATTAGCCTCCAACAGGTGTAGCGCTCGTCCGCTATTGGTAGCATCGTTTGGAATGGCGACAATTGCCTTGTCGGGAACATCCTTTAACGATTTAATCTTCTTCGAGTAAATCCCCAGCGGCTCGATATGCACTTTTGCAACCGCGACCAGGTCGATCTTGTGTTCCTTGCCGAAATCTTCCATGTAGGGCACGTGCTGGAAGTAGTTTGCATCAATCTGGCCATCCTGGAGAGCCAGGTTCGGCTGCACGTAATCGGTGAATTCGACGATGGTAATGTCCAGCCCTTCCTTGGCTGCCAGGTTATCCTTGATGAATTTCAGGATTTCGCCGTGCGGCACCGGCGATACGCCCACCTTCAGCTTGATCACTTCTGCTGTGGTTGGAGTAGCGGGAAGATCGGTTGGTGCAGGGGCGGGAGCTGTTGCCGTAACGGCAGCGGTAGTGTCAGTCGGTTGCACGCTTGCCGTTGTGGGGCTTGACTGGCCGGCCGGCGCAGTAGTTGGAACTGCCGGGGCGCAGCCACTGATCAGGGTAGAAAACAAGGCAATCACGAGCAGGCCAGATGGAATGACCAGATGCTTTCGCCAATATGACGATGTCCCGTAAACGGGATGGGTGTTGGTTGAGTTCATTTCTTCTTCTCCAATTCTTGAAACAAGTTGTTCCGGATACCACTGGAAAATAAAAACAACGCCGCCAGGACAGATGGGCGGCGTTGTTGATATTCAGCAACACGAAACTTGCTATAGAGCCACCTTGCTATCCTCTTCTTAGTAGGATGCGATGGCCCCGTTCTTCAGACTCTGACTAGCCAGGAGGAATGGATTCCTGTGCCAGGGCCGGGCGCCATCGCCGCGACATTGTACAGGAACACAAACACATTTGGTGCGAAAGACTGGACGTAATCATGGCTTAGATTTTATAGGGTCATTTTGCATTTGTCAAATGACATTCATCACCTTTTTTCCCTTTCGGCATTTTTCCATCCCTTTTTCCCTGTGTCACCCTTTTTCCCACTGTCAATGCAAAGTAGAAATGTCCCCTTTTTCCCCCTTGACAAGACGACCGAAATGCTCTATAAATTTGAACTAAGGAATTGGATCGAACCGTGATACCGAAAAACTCTTTTGTTATGGCTATGATGTGTATCTGTACCGGGTGGGGCGCCTTCACACCTAGGACGATACACTGCTGCTCGGACAAGTAGAGAAGCAAAATCGTTGAACCGGTGATTGGCCCCCCACACATACTGTGGCGGGGCATCATCTGGAGACAAGCTCAGGAGAATGCTCCTGGGCTTTTTTTATTTGTCCACGTAGCCAAGCGGAAAGGCGGCGGTCTGCAAAATCGCGATGCGCGGGTTCGATTCCCGCCGTGGACTCTGTAGAACCGAATACCGAAAGTCCTGATTGATCCAAGTTTATTCAACTTTGTTCTGAGGAGACAAGTAATGACAACCATAAGCCAGGTACGTGAAAAGAAAACAGCAATCGCAAATGACATAACCGAATTGGTCGGCAATACACCGCTCGTCCGCCTCAACCGGGTCACCGACGGCGCCGGGGCGACGGTGGTCGCCAAATTAGAATTCTATAATCCAGCTTCCAGCGTCAAAGACCGCATCGGGGTCTCATTGATCGACGCCGCCGAAGAGGCGGGGAAGCTCAAGCCTGGGGTGACCATTATTGAGCCTACCAGCGGCAACACTGGCATTGCATTGGCTTTTGTGGCGGCTGCCCGCGGCTACAAGCTCCGCCTGTTCATGCCTGAGACTTTCAGCAAGGAACGCCGCATGCTGCTACGCGCCTACGGTGCCGAGCTTGTGCTGACTCCCGGAGCCGAAGGCATGCCGGGAGCGATCAAACGCGTTGAAGAACTGGCTGCCAGCGACCCGGAGCACTACTTTACCCCACAGCAATTCAAAAACCCGGCCAACCCTGAGATCCACCGCAAGACAACCGCCGAGGAGATCTGGCGGGATACGGATGGGAAGGTGGATATCCTCGTCTCCGGGATCGGAACGGGGGGGACGATTACCGGGGTTGGGGAAGTGCTCAAATCCCGCAAGTCCTCCGTCCGGGTGGTCGCTGTTGAACCGGATGCTTCACCGGTGTTATCCGGCGGTCAAAAAGGTCCCCACGTGATCCAGGGCATCGGGGCTGGATTCGTCCCGGAAGTTTTGAACACCAAGATCTATGATGAGATCGTGCGCGTCAAGAACGACGATGCCCTGGAGACAGCCCGCCGCCTGGCCAAGGAGGAGGGTCTGCTGGTAGGAATTTCTTCCGGCGCCGCAGCCTGGGCGGCCATCCAGGTGGCCAGGCGGCCGGAGAATGCCGGCAAACTGATCGTCGTGATCATCCCTGATTTTGGTGAGCGTTACCTGAGCACCCCTCTGTTCGCCAACCTGGCGGATTGATCAATGCCAGGAGGTGGCATGCCGATCACGCTTCCCGCCCAATTGCCTGCCAGGAGTATCCTCCAGCAGGAGAATATCTTTGTCATGGATGACGACCGGGCTCTGCATCAGGATATCCGGGCGATTAAAGTTGCCATCCTCAACCTGATGCCGACCAAGATCGCCACCGAGACACAGTTGCTACGACTGCTGGGTAACACGCCCTTACAGGTTGAGATCACCCTGATTCGCGCCGGGTCTCACCAGAGCAAAAATACGCCCGAGGAACATCTCTTCGCCTTTTACTCGACGTTCGACCAGGTGCAGAATCAGAAATTCGATGCGCTGATCGTCACCGGAGCCCCGGTTGAAAACTTACCCTTCGAGAACGTAGATTACTGGTCAGAGCTCGTCGAAATCCTGGACTGGTGTGAAGAGCATGTTTTTTCTCAATTCTTCATCTGCTGGGGAGCGCAGGCAGCCCTGTATCACTACTATGGCGTTCCCAAATATCCGCTCCCGGCCAAGCAGTTCGGCGTCTTTCCGCATTCTGTCGTCGAAAAGAATGTAAAACTGCTGCGTGGTTTCGATGACGTATTCTATGCTCCCCATTCGCGGCACACGGAAACCCGCCGTGCGGACCTCGAAAAAGTATCTCAACTCAAGATCCTGGCCGAGTCGGCCCAAGCCGGCGTTTACCTGATTGCCTCTCGCGATGGACGGCAGACCTTCGTCACCGGTCATTCCGAGTATGATCCGCTGACCCTGAAGGCCGAATATGATCGGGATCTGGCAGCCGGGCTGCCAATATCCATTCCCATCAACTACTTTCCAGAAGATGACCCAACCCGCCCGCCGCTCGTCCGTTGGCGCGGCCACGCTCACATCCTGTTCTCCAACTGGATCAATTACTACGTCTACCAGGAAACGCCTTACGACCTGGCCACGTTCAAACGTTTTTCACCGTTTGGCTTGTGACCTTGAAGAGAGGAGCCCGAATTAACAATCAATGCTATCCGGGAAATCTGAAATCCGCTGACGACTGCTTCTTATTTAGCTGAAGTGCTTCTGCATTCAAATACATACCCGATGAGAAAGGCTTTTTGATATGACCAACACAACCGAACAACGCCATTACGGCTTCGCCACGCGCCAACTCCATGCCGGTCAAATCCCTGACCCCACCACCAACTCCCGCGCGGTGCCGATTTATCAGACAACTTCGTACACCTTCAACAACACCGAACACGCCGCCAATCTTTTTGCGCTCAAAGAGTTCGGCAACATCTATACCCGCATCATGAACCCCACCAACGATGTGTTCGAGCAGCGCATCGCCAGCCTGGAGGGCGGCGTGGGAGCCCTGGCGGTCTCTTCTGGTCACGCCGCTCAAGCCCAGGCAATTTTCACCCTGGTCGGCGCAGGCGACCACATCGTATCGGCTTCAACATTGTATGGCGGCACCTACAACCAATTCGCCTACAGCTTCCCGCGTTTGGGCATCGATGTCACCCTGATCGATCCCAAAGACCCAGATAACTTTCGCCGCGCTATCCGGCCTAACACCAAAATTTTATACGGCGAGACGCTGGGCAACCCATTGATCAACGTTTTTCCATTCGAAGAGGTAGCGAAGATCGGGCAGGAGTACGGCATCCCGCTGGTGATCGACAACACTTTTGCCACACCCTACCTGTTCCGTCCATTTGAGTGGGGCGCGAATATTATCGTTCATTCCGCCACGAAATTTATCGGCGGTCACGGTACCTCGATCGGCGGGGTGATTGTGGATGGCGGCAACTTCCAGTGGAAAGATAATCCGCGCTTCCCCAACTTCAACACACCCGACGGCTCATACCACGGACTGGTATATTCGGATCTGGGTGCGCTTGCCTTTATTTTGAAAGCCCGTGTTCAAATTCTCCGCGATTTCGGCGGCGCGCTTTCGCCTTTCAATGCCTTCTTGTTCCTCCAGGGCTTGGAAACGCTCAGCTTGCGCATCGAACGGCACGTCCAGAACACGCAAACCGTGGCCGAACACCTGCAGAATCATCCCAAAGTGAGCTGGGTCGCGTATCCCGGCTTGAAAACGAGCCCGGATTATGCCGCGGGACAGAAATACCTGCCCAAGGGCGCAGGTGCGATCCTCGGTTTTGGGATTAAAGGCGGGGCTGAAGCTGGCAAGAAGTTTATCGAAAGCCTGAAACTCTTCAGCCACCTGGCGAACGTGGGTGACGCCAAGAGCCTGGCAATCCACCCGGCCACCACCACGCACAGCCAACTCAACGAAAAACAGCAGGCTAGCGCCGGCGTTACCCCTGATTTTGTCCGCCTGAGCATCGGTATCGAGGATATCGAAGATATTCTGTGGGATCTCGACCAGGCGCTCGAACAAGCCTGATATCTCATTGGAAGTGTTCCAGATGAGTTATCCCGATATTACCTTCGATGTAACCAAAGATGTGCTTAACTACGGTGTCCGGGTGTGCGTCTTGGTGATGAGTGGAATTCAAAACCGCGAGAGCGACCCGGATTTTGAAAAATTAAGGGACGCAGTCTGCCAGAAAATACTGGATGGCTTATCGGACCAGGCCATCCGGGACGATCAGATACTGCAGAAGTTCCGCGAAATGCATATGTCGTTAGGGTTCTCGAATCGCAATTTTCCAGCGGCATCCGAAACGTTGTTGGAATTTCTGTTAAGGAACCGCCGTCCACCCTCGATCAACTTACTAGTGGATATCTATAACCTGGTCTCATTGGAAACCCGGCTTGCGCTGGGTGCGCACGACCTGGCGAATATCTCCGGCAATGTCCATTTACGGACGACGATAGGGGACGAAGGTTTTGTGCCACTGGGTTCGGTAGAGCGGAAAAAAGTCCGCCCGGGTGGTTATGCATATATCGATGGCGCCAACGATGTGATCTGCCTTTTAGAGGTGAAACAGGTGGAAAAAACCAAGGTGGTTTTGGATACTACAGAATGCCTGTTCATTGTTCAAGGAAACGTCTGCACGGAATACGACACGATTCGATCGGCAGCGGACCGACTGATCGACCTGACGCAACATTTCTGCGGCGGCCAGGTGAGATTCTTGTGATTTATTTCGGATCTCACCTGACCACCAGAAATTCGATCTCAAACCTTAATTCGGTGAGGAAACAGTGGAGTGAAAAATGGCAAATGAGCTTACGAAAGTAGATCACTCAAGTTTAAAGGCGAACCAGGCAGCGATTATCGGGCTGCTGTTGGTTGCATATATCGCCAGGCTACCCTGGTTGGCAACAGTTACTGGACTGGTCATGTTGCTCGGTACGGTGGGTAAACGTCCCGGGTTTGGGTTTCTGTATTTCTCGTTTTTGAAACCTCTGGGTTGGGTTAAGCCAGATATCTTGCAAGACAATCCGGAACCGCACCGCTTTGCTCAGGGCTTCGGTGGAACGGTTTTAATTGTGGCAAGCCTTGCATTCTTGCTCGGAACGAGTGTTACGGGTTGGGCGTTGACCTGGCTTGTAATCGCTTTTGCCGCCTTAAACCTGTTTGTCGGGTTTTGCACCGGATGCGCAGTATATTACTGGCTGCACCGGCTAAACACGCCTGGGTTTATCAAAGCTCCGCCAGAGGGCATTTTCCCGGGGATGCGCCCAAAAGGACGATTGTAATGGTCCCCGAATGGCTTAGCCGTTTCGCGATATCCGGGGGGATTCTCTTCCTCGGATGGGCGCTATTTCATGGCGTTCAACGCCTGACAATATCTCGGGCCAGGAAGCTGACCCACTTACTCGAAGGCATACACTCAGGAGTACCAACCATCGTCTATTTTACAACCCCCGATTGTATGGCTTGTAAGATGGCCCAACAGCCTGCAATCGAACAGTTGAAAGAAATCTTGGGGGGTCAATTGCAAGTGATCCAGATTGACGCGTACGAAAACCCGGATATGGCCAAAGAATGGGGGGTACTCAGTGTCCCTACCACTTTCATTCTCGATCCACAAGGCATCCCTCGCCAGGTGAATCATGGTATGACCCCGGCTAGAATATTACGCGAACAAATTTATCCTTCTGAAAGGTCACGCACGGTGAAAGTGGATTAACGTCCAATAAAATGTAGTTTTTCTCATGTCCTTGTCGCAATCCAGGCGGCGACCAGCTCTCGGTTCACCCGTTTGATCTTTGTGAATGAACGCCGCAGACCCTCATCTCGGATTTTCGAGACCTGCTCCTGGAGGAGGGTATGGGCGTTTTCCAAAACGACCAGGGACTGCCGGTCGCCAGAAACCCGTTCACCAGTTCCGGAGTATAGGTAAAACCCCCTCCGATTACCATCACTTTCATAACTCCACCACCTCTTCTGTCAGGGTAGATATGTAAGCTACTTCAATGATCTGAAGGGTGATACATTACTTGCCCGGATAATTCCATTGGGTGTCTCTTTCACCCCACGCTTGCATTATAGTCATTTTGGTGAGAGGTTGTGTCTGATTCTCAAAGAAAGTATATTGACAAACAGAAATAGTATTGCTATAATAATTATGAAACGTTTCACTTAACCATATTTACGCTCAAATCAATTAACAACAGTAATATTTCATATTTCAACCGATCTTTGGGTGGAGCGAAATGACTAAGGTGTTCGAGAGTGCCTATGGTTATTTTTCGGAAGATGGGAAAGAATATGTAATTACGACTCCCATTACGCCCAGGCCCTGGGGCAATATCATCAGCAATGGGGATTACGGGATGATGATTTCCCAGACCGGGTCCGGGTATAGTTGGCGCGGGAATGCAGGGCAAAATCGAATCACCCGTTCGTTTCAGGATCTGATCAAGGACAATTGGGGGAAGTATTTTTATATTCGCGATTTAAAGAGGGGTGTATATTGGTCGGCCACCTACAAACCAGTGATGCACTCCTACCATGATTTTTCGGTTGTCCACGGGATTGGTTACTCCAGGTTTATCCAGCAAGTTGAAGAAATAAAAAGCGAATTAACCGTCTTTGTGACCGCCAAAGATCCGGTTGAGGTCTTCCAGCTCAAACTTACCAATGAAAGTAATGAGGCGCGGGAGCTCGATATCACCTCTTACGCCGAGTGGTCATTGGGATTTGCGCCGGATGAACACCGGGAGTTCCACAAGTTATTTATCCAGACATCCGCCGATATCGCGGGGAGAACGATTACCGCCCGCAAATGCCTATGGGGTTTCCCGGACGATAAGGGCAGGCACAACAATACTTCCTGGCCATACACCGCGTTTATGTCGGTCAGTGAACCATTAAAATCATTCGACTGCGATAAAGAAACATTTATCGGAATGTATCACAACGATGATCACCCGAAGGCTATGACGGATGTGTCCCTGAGTGGGAGAAGCGGCAGATTAACCGATGCCATTGCCGCTTTACAGGTGATGGTGAATTTGGAACCACGTGAAACAAAAACGGTCGTCTTCACCTTGGGCATTGCCGAAGACGGCAAGGAGGAGACGGCTGAATTAATCGAACGCTATACTGCTGAGGAGCCAAGTGAACGGGCTCTGCAGGATGTCAAAGACCTCTGGTCACGCTTTATTGATAGCGAGAGAGTAGAAACGCCGGATGTCGCCTTAAATATCATGACCAATACCTGGTTGAAATACCAGTCGATCTCCTGCCGCTTGTGGGGGAAATCCGCTCTCTATCAAGTATCAGCCGGAATTGGTTTTCGAGACCAGTTACAAGACAGCCAGATTTTCCTGGTTAGCGAACCGGAATATACGAAAAAGCAGTTGTTGATGCATGCCGCGCAGCAGTTCATCGAGGGCGATGTCCTTCACTGGTGGTTCTCCATCAAGGGCGGCGGCCCCCGGACGAACTGCTCGGACGATTTACTCTGGTTGCCTTTTATCCTGGATTCATACTTGAAAGAGACCAATGATTTTTGTATATTAGATGAAACGATTCCTTATCTAAACGGTCCGGCAGAGACTCTTTATGATCACTGCAAGCGGGCAATCGAACGGTCATTCTCGCGTTTTTCGCCAAGAGGGGTTCCGTTAATGGGCGATCACGATTGGAATGATGGATTGAGCGCCGTTGGAACGCTGATGAAGGGAGAAAGTTTTTGGGTTGCCGAGTTCTTATACATGATCCTCGGCAATTTTATTCCGGTTGCCAGGCAGCGCGCCGACGATCGTTTTGCCGAACGGTGCGAAACGGTGCGCCAAAACGTCAAAGATGCCTTGAACCGTTATGGTTGGGATGGTGAATGGTATTTGCAAGCAACCACCGATGACGGTTTGTTATTGGGCTCAAAGCAAAATGATGAGGGCAAGATTTTCTTGATGCCGAATACCTGGGCCGTCATCAGCGGTGCGGCCGGTCTCCAACGTTCAAAAACTGCTATGGCTTCCGTAACGAAATACTTATTGAGAGATTATGGAACGCTGCTGAATTATCCAGCATTTACGAAGCCTCGCCCCGATATCGGTTATGTTACCCGGTACGCCCCGGGTCTGCGCGAAAATGGGGGAGTATACACACATGCAGCCACCTGGTCTGTTTGGGCGTACACCCTGGTTGATCAACCGGAGCTGGCCTATCAAGCTTATCGGAGAATTTGCCCGCCGAACAGAAGCAAAGATATCGATACCTATAAGGCGGAACCCTACGTTACCCCCGGCAACATTGACGGCCCGTTGAGCGAATACTATGGCCGGGGTGGATGGACGTGGTATACCGGCTCATCGCAATGGTTGCACCGCGTTGCAACTCACTGGATATTGGGTATCCGGCCACAGGCATTTGGTTTACTGGTCGATCCATCCATCCCACCCGATTGGCCAGGGTTTAAAGTGACGCGCAAATTCCGTAATGCTATCTATCAAATCGAGGTCAGAAACCCCGAACATGCCTGTAAAGGGGTGAAATCGGTGACAGTCGATGGAGTATCCCAGGATAGTAACATTATCCCGGTATTTAATGATGGGCAAACCCATGCCGTTGAGATCGTGATGGGGAACGGCTAAGCAAAACATTGATCGAAACGTGGCTTGATTAGAAAGGAGGCGCCATTGGGGGTCGGTAATCCATTAAACAGTAACCCATTTGTTTCCACACTTGACTAAAACCAACAAGAGGAGAAAAGGGATGAAAAGCTATACAAAGTTGACCATTTTAATGATTGTAGCAGCCTTTGCCGCAAGCCTTTTCGGATGCTCCGCGCAGCCTGCTGCCACCCAACCAACCGCTACCGTCGCTAGCCAGGTCGAACCGACCCAACCGGCACCAACGACGGCCCCCGAGGTAAAACCCACTGTGCCGCCGGCGCCAACGGAGACATCTGCACCCAAGGCAGTCACGCTGACCTATGCGAACTGGAATCTGGGAACTGAAGCTGAGAATAACATCCAAAGGCAGATGATTAAAGCCTATACAGACGTACACCCCAATGTGACCGTCAAGTTAGTGGATATGTCCGATCCTAACAAACAGGGTTGGGATGGTCTTCTGACAGCCTATGCCGCGAAAGGCGCGCTGCCCGATGTCTTTATGGCGAACAACGTTCCTCTGTACGTCCAGAACGGGTGGCTAGCTGATCTGACAGACATAACGAAAAATGATGCGGATTGGAAGTTCATTCCCAAACCCTTACAAGATGCATTTACCTACTCGGGCAAAATCCTTGCCCTACCTGCCGGCCAGTTCATCATGGGCTATTTCGTCAATCAAGATTTGTACGATGCCGCCAACCTGACTGCCCCAGAATATGGCGTTTCGGTCGATGATTTCTTCAAAGTTGCCAAATCGCTGACCAATGTCCCCAAAGGCATTCTGGGTCTGGATGAACAATTCCCCATTGAGGGATGGTATCCCAGTACGCAGGACAGCAATTTGAAGTACTACAGCTTCGACGGAACCAAGATGAATTACAACTCCGCCGCATTCAAAGCTGCCGTTGCCAAAACCACCGAGATGATCCCGTATACCTGGCAAGGACTGACCCCGGAGAAACAAAAGAACTTCAAATCGAAGGGTCCGTGGGAAATGTTCGCAAACCAGGAAGTCGGTGTACGTTGGGATGCTTCTTGGGCAATCGGAGACCTGGTGAAAAACGCCAAATTCAACTGGGATTTCGTAGGGATTCCTGGCGGTAACCAATGCATCGTCTTCGACGCAATGGTTGTGTCAAAGACAGCCCCAGACGTTCAAGAAGCCTATAATTTCGCCAAATGGATGACATTCTCTACCGAGTCCTATAAGAAACAGGCTGAACTGGCTAAGGCATTGGGTTCTGCACCCAATTTGCCCATCGCGGTCGATCCTGCCTCTCTTGCGCTTTTCAAAACATTCGTGGATAAACCGGGTGTCAACAAAGCGCTGGATAACCTGGACAAGAGCTTACTCGAATCCCTCGCGAAGGTCGTTCCCGGCTATATCAATGCCCGCTGGGAAGGGAAACCAGGTATTGACATCGGCACAGATAAAGATGTCAACATCGGGTACATGCTCGATAATGCACCTTCTGGCAAATTCAAATTCGAAGACTATTCTGCAAAACTGGAAGAGTTTGCGAATAAGATCATGACGGATGCTTCCGCCGCAGTGAACAAGTAGGGTAGAAAAAAAATAAAGGGCGTTGTGAAACCACAACGCCCTTTATCATCAGATATGAGTTGGACATAAAAATATGGATATGCCGTTGAAATTTGCGAAATTTCTAAGGTTATCCGGGGCAGTCATCATCTTGTTATCGGTGATGCCATCATCGGTGCATGCAGAATGGACGGGAAACCGTCATCCTGAAGTCGCCAACCACCCAATCCGATCTGATAGTATTACGGACAGCGGAAATGAAATCGAGGTGCGCGCGGATTCATTCGGGTTGCCTCTTTCCGCAGATAAAATCGCCGGCTTATACTCGAAACCGAGCATATACCTCCACCAAAACGAGAGTATTTCCTTTACTGCTTTGATTGCAGATGATGGCCCATATACCATCTCATTCGATTTGGCCGCCCCCGCGTCGGTCATCAATCAACCAGAAGGACAACTGTCGGTTGATGGGGCATTTCCTTCATCTGATGCCCAGGGAATGGTTTTCCCGATTTACTATAAGAACAGCACCGAAGTCTTCCCGTTAGACAGATATGGGAATGAAGCTTTGCCCCGCCAGGAAAGGTTGATCCGTTGGACGAGAGTTTCCTTGAGGGATGTGAATTTCGGGCAGAAATATGCCGTGCAATTAAAACTAACCAAAGGGCAGCATCAGTTTGAGTTCAAATTAACCAAAGAATCCATTTTCTTGGGTAGCATTTATCTCGACCGATTCTCAAAGGATCCCGATTACAACCAGTACCTGAAAGACAACCCGGCTCGTGATTATTCAGGCGCCCCCATCGTAATCGAAGCAGAACATTCTTCGTATAAAAATGACACCTCCATTCGGCCTACCAGTAACCGCAGCTTTACCGTTACACCATATGACACCTACCGGCTCTTATTGAACAGCCTCGGTGGTGAAGCATGGAAGCGCAGCGGAACGACTGTATATTATGAATTTAACGTTCCTGAAGACGGCTTGTATAGTATCACCCTGCGTGCCCTTCAGAACTTTAAAAACAATTTTACTGTTTTTCGAAGGATCCTGGTCAATGATACTGTTTTATTTGATCAGTTGAACGAGGTCGCCTTCAGTTATTCTCCTGATTGGACAAACGTCTTGTTGGGTGGCAACACACCCTACAAGATTTATTTAAAAAAAGGAACCAACGTTCTCGGAGTAGAAGCGAATAGTTCTCCGTATTTTGCGCCGATTGAGAAAATCAAGAAAGTTTTGGTTGATATCAATACCCTTGCTTTGGAGATTAAAAAACTAACCGGGAACCAGGTTGATGTTAATAAGGACTGGGTACTTTCTGATTACATCCCGGACGTTAAAGAGCGATTGATCGCGATTGCGGATGATTTGGCGATTGACAAGGATGTGTTAACATCGATTAACCAAGGCAGCGGCTCCCAAGAAATTCTTGCATACCAATTGGCCATCGACAACATCCGGTCGTTGGCTAAAGATCCCGATAAGATCCCCATTCACATGAATCTTTTTTCGGAAGGATCGGGGTCCGCCGCCCAATTGCTTGCCAATCTCCTGCCCTCATTGCAAGATCAGCCGCTCGCTGTAGATAAAATCTACATCCATTCGCCCGAAACGGTACCCGCTCAGGTCAACCTGCCGTTTTTTACTTCCTTTATTGAGGGGTTCAAACGCTTCATCAACTCATTCAAACCGGATCCATACCAATCCATCCAGGCCGATAAAAACGAGCTTAGCGTTTGGGTAAATCGTCCACGCCAGTATGTCGATTTGCTGCAATCGATCACCGATGAAACCTTCACGAAAGATACGGGTATCAAAGTTAAGTTCTCGATTATGCCCAATGAGTCGAAACTGGTGCTCGCCAATGCCGCCGGTATCCAGCCGGATATTGCCTTGGGTGTCAGTACGCAAATTCCGTACGATTTAGCAATTCGCAATGCACTAAAAGATCTGCGATCATTTCCCGACTTTGATTCGTACATTAAGGTTTATTCCCCTGGAGCCCTGCTAAGCTACATTATTAATGATTCCGTCTATGCCCTTCCCGAAACTCAAGATTTCTGGGTTACTTATTATCGGAAAGACATCATGGATTCATTGGGGTTGCCGATACCGAAAACCTGGAATCAGGTGATTGAAATTTTGCCAGAACTGCAAAGGTATGGCATGAATTACAACACGCTTCTATCCAGCGGCAGCGGGGCTAAAGGCTATTTGGCCACTGCGCCCTATCTATTTAACTATGGCGCGCATCTGTACAGTCCAGATGGTTTTTCAACCGGATTAGACAGTGATGCAGCCATTACCGCCATGAAATTTATGGCCGAGAGTTTCACTAAGTACGGCATGCCGCTGACGACTGCAAGCTTCTACAATAGTTTCCGTTATGGTAGTGTCCCCATCGGTGTATCTAACTTTGAAACCTATGTCAAGTTGATGACAGCAGCTCCGGAATTAAAGGGCTTATGGGGGATTGATTTATATCCGGCAACCGTGTTACCAGATGGAACCCAAAACCGGTATGCGACCGGTTCTGCTCAAGCATGTATTATGTTTGAGAAGACCGCTAAACCGAACGAAGCGTGGAAGTTTCTCAAATGGTGGATGTCTACGGAAACCCAAACAGATTACCAGCAGCAATTGATCCTAAACTACGGTCCGGAGTACATCTGGAATTCTGCCAACGTGGAGGCGTTTAAGGCCTTATCGATCCCGCAGGAGCATAAAGACGTGATTTTACAGCAATGGCAATGGATCCAAGAACCGGTCAAACTTCCAGGTAGTTACATGGAGGAAAGAGAACTGAGTAATGCCTGGAATAAAATCGTATTTGAAGGGGTCAATCCACGGGTAGCTATTGATAGCTCAATCATCATCATTAATCGCGAAATCACCCGAAAAATGGTGGAGTTCGGATATCTCCAAAATGGCAACAAAGTGAAGGAATTTAAAATTCCAACGATTGACACCGTCAAGAGGTGGATGGACAATGCTAAATGACAAAGCATCAGTAAGGGGAAACCTATTCAGTAATAAAACTACAGAATTGGAGAGCCCTTTTAGAAAATGGCTCAATAAAGAAGGGAGCGCCTATGGCTTTGTAGCAATGTACGCGCTTCTCTTTATTGTTTTTATCGTGATTCCTGTACTCGTGGCCTTCTTGCTGTCGTTTACCAATTTCGATTCGATCCAATTCCCCAAATTTATCGGTTTAAAGAATTACGTCACCCTGCTCACGCAAGACGACATATTCATGAAATATGTATTACCAAACACTATAGAATTTGCGGTGATCGTAGGTCCGGGAGGTTATGTCCTCTCATTTTTACTTGCCTGGATGTTAGCTCAGCTCCCCAAGCTACCCCGTACGATTTTTGCTCTGATTCTGTATTCCCCTTCCATGACATCCGGAGTTGCTATGGCAGTCGTATGGCTGACCTTATTCAGCGGCGACCAGACCGGCTACCTGAATAGCCTCTTGTTAAATATGAATCTCATCCAGGAGCCCATACAATGGCTTCAATCTCCCCAATACTTAATGACGATGATGATCATTGTCACTTTGTGGAGCAGCGCGGGAATTGGTTTTCTGGCCATGCTTGCCGGCGTTTTGGAAATCAATCCCGAACTATATGAAGCCGGCAGCCTGGACGGTATTAGCAACCGTTTCCAGGAAATCATGAATATAACCATCCCCTCCATGAAGCCGCAAATGTTATTCGGAGCCGTGATGGCGATTGTAGGTACCTTTCAGGCGGGCGCGATCGGGGTAACCCTCTCTGGTGGTAACCCGACACCTCAATATGCGGGCCAATTGATAGTCAACCATATTGAGGATTATGGCTTCTTGAGGTATGAGATGGGTTACGCTGCTGCGGTTTCAGTCGTACTTCTGCTCATGGTCCTGTTGTTTGCCAGGCTGGCAACCAAATTATTCGGAAGTGAAGGTTAGGCGAAGCTATGAGAAAGAAAATGTTTAAACGCTTTTCCGGGCTTCACAATAGTGGCATTAATCCAAAAGGCTTTCACACCAGCCAAATCGGGTTTTATCTTATTCTTCTGCCCCTATCGATTTTCATGCTCCTGCCGGTCGTGTTTATATTCTCGAATGCATTAAAACCCCCGGACGAATTGTTTGCCTATCCGCCAAGCTTTTTTGTCATTAGTCCAACCTTCAAGAACTTCATGGACTTGTTTACGAAAATGTCGAATTCCGGTGTTCCTGTAAGCCGTTACTTGTTTAACAGCATCGTCATCACCATAGTCACGATTGCCGCCTCGATCCTGGTGTCCACAACGGCAGCTTATGCCTTATCGAAAAAACGCTTTAAGCTGAAAAAGGCTCTCTTCGCTATCAATACCGTGGCATTAATGTTCGTACCCATTGCAGTCACGATCCCCAGGTTTTTGGTCATTCGGAATTTAAATCTGATCGATACTTTCACGGTTCACATTTTGCCGGGGTTGGCATTACCGGTGGGTTTGTTCTTAATTAAACAGTTCATTGATGGCATCCCGGATGATGTGATCGAAGCGGCTCAGATTGATGGGGCGTCTGATGTGTCCATTTATACGCGGATCATTATTCCGATGATCATTCCTGCGATCGCCACGATTGGCATTTTGACTTTTCAGGCTACCTGGAACAATGCTGAAGTATCAACGCTGTATATCAACACGGATAGCCTGAAAACTTTCGCGTTTTATCTTTCTACATTGACTTCAACTGCTGCAGGTACGAATGTTGTTGCCGGCCAGGGAATTGCCGCGGCTGCCGCACTGATCATGTTCTTACCCAACCTGATCATCTTTTTACTCTTACAAAGCAGAGTAATGAGCACAATGGCGCACTCAGGTCTAAAATAATGAAAAAGAAAAAGCTGACCGTTTTTATAGTATTGCTTCCTTTGATCGCATTGATATTTCTATTCTCTTATATCAATGTGAGCGCAGAGTCTCCTTACACGACCTGGACTTTAGGGCCGGGGGGATATTTATCCATGACCCAGGATGCCTACAGTCCCTCTGCGGAGATCGAGTTACCCATCTCAGCCGCAGAAGATATGTATGTCACACCGGATGGTACTTTCTATATTGCCGACACCGGCAACGGCCAGATCGTGAAGTTGAAAGACTTCAAGGTAATCGCATCTTATGGCAAAGGCATCTTACAAGGCCCGACAGGTGTGTTCGTTGATGACAAGGGCGCCATGTATATTGCGGATGCGAAAAGCAACACCGTCGTTATTTTGGATCAAGCTGGCAATCTGGTGAAACAATTTGGCCGGCCAGTCGAACCTTTGTTTGGCAAAAACAAGGAATTTCTGCCCCGGAAAATTGCTGTTGACGCTCGGAAAAATATTTACGTAGTCAGCGAAGGCTCGGTCAATGGTATCGTTCAACTGAACACGAATGGCAACTTCATCGGTTATTTCGGGGCTAATTCCTCGACCGTCTCCTTAAAAATGATTCTGCAAAGGATGTTTTTAACAAAAGAGCAATTGAGTCAATTTGTTAAAAATGAGGCGGCTTCGCCTTCGAATATCGCCATCGATCAAGACGGCCTGGTATACACGATCACCGCTGGTACATCCAGAGACCGGAGCATCCGGAAATTTACGATTGCCGGTAAAAATATCTTTCCGAATACGGTTGGCTCAAATACATTCCGGGCCATCAATGTAAGCGATAACGGTTTGATATTGGCGGTTGACGCAAACGGACGCATCTATGAATACGACCTTAACGGTACGCTGCTGTTTTCTTTCGGCGCCCAAGACAAAGGCGATCAGCGTTTGGGCACCTTGCGTAATCCAACCTCCATCGAACGTTACCAGGATTTCATCTATGTGCTGGATAAGGACAAGAACGCAATCGTCTCCTATCAAACCACGGCCTTTGCAAAGAAAGTCCACGATGGTGTCGGTTTATACATGGGAGGATTTTATACGGAAGCCAAGCCGTACTTCGAAGAGGTATTAAACTACAATGGTTCCTTTATTATGTCTTATCAAGCCATTGCAGACGCTTATTTCAAAGAACAAGATTACACCAAAGCATTAACCGCCTATAAATACGCCGAGGATCAAAGCGGATATTCGCAAGCGTTCTGGGAACTACGCAATAAAGCGTTACAGCAATACTTGACCCCCACTTTCTTAGGGATTTTCGGATTGCTCCTGGTACAAGGTGGAGTCTCGCGGCTGGATAAACGCTACAAATGGTTTGATCCGATCAAAAAATGGTTTACTGGTTTGCAGCGCATCAAACTGATCGATGACTTTGTTTTCATGTTCAGGTTTATTAAACAACCGGCAGATAGTTTTTATTACATCAAGGTAAAAGAGAGGGGTAGCTTACTTTTTGCCGGGTTGCTCTATGCATGGGTTGTGGTCGTCAGGGTATTAACCCTGTATGTGACCGGTTATACCTTTAATCCGAATACCACCCTGGCGTATATCCGGCCGGAATACACGATCGTGATCACGCTATTAGCATTTGTGATATGGAATGCCGCTAATTATCTAATCTCGACCATTACGGATGGCGAAGGCCGCGTCCGTGATGTAATCATCGGCAGTGCTTATAGTTTGTTCCCGTACGCATTGTTTGCCTTACCGATTGCCTTGATCTCAAACGTGCTTACCCTCAATGAGGTCTTCTTATATTCATTCTCCTTGAATATTATGTGGTTCTGGGTTGGGATCATGCTGTTTTTTATGGTAATGGAAATTCACAACTACTCGTTTTCCGAGACGGTAAGGAATGTTCTGCTAACAATATTCACGATGGCCATGTTCCTTTTAACAGGGTACATCCTCTACATCCTCTTCACCCAGTTATTCGACTTTGTTTCCGCAGTAATTCAGGAGGTAGGGTTACGTGGCTAAAAAACAGCGTGTTTTCCAGGTCCTTCTGATTGTCTGTTTGTTATTCGGATTGAATGCTGGATCGACCTCTGCCATGACGGTAAAGCCCGATATTAATGCCAATGCGCGTACCCAGATCGAACCCATAAAACCGAACGGGCAAACCTATCCCGGCATCCCAGATTCTTACAGCCTGGCGGCAGAAAATGAGGTGTTCCAGTTATATGCAGATAACACCACGCTGGCATTTAAAGTCGTGGATAAGCGCAGTGGGTATATCTGGAACTCCAACCTGGATGTAGTCAATGCGGAGGATCAGCTCAATAAGACCTGGAAAGCATTTGCCACCAGCGGGATCAGCATCGATTATCTGGACCAAAAAGCAGCCAGCAAACGCGCCTCCATTACCAATGCAAAACACACATTGGATGTAAAACCAATCGAACAGGGATTCCAGGCATCGGTAACCTTCACCGATGTTTCAATCACGATTGGTATTACCGTCAAATTAGAGCAAGCCGGCGTCAGTATTGAAGTGCCACACGAGTCAATCAAAGAAGTAGACCCCAAATATAAGCTCGGTGTGCTATATGTCTATCCTTTTTTGGGGGCTACGAAGGAAGATAGTATTCCTGGATACATGTTCATCCCCGATGGGTCCGGAACTTTAATTCGCTTCAGTTCGACCACAAAAGCAAAAAACATGTTCTATGGCAGGTATTATGGGGCCGATTTAGGCATGATTTCCAACCTGGCCTATGATTGGATGACTACCCGGCCTTACAACCTTTCAATCCCTGTTTTTGGCATGGTTCACGGAGAAAAGCAGAATGCATTTGTTTCGATTGTCGAAACGGGTGCATCGTATGGAGAACTCCAGGTCCACCCGGCAGGCGTCATCACCAAATTCAACTTCCTGTACGATGCGTTTGTGTATAACGAAAGTTACTACCAATCTACCAATCGCTCCGGAGACGGCGTTACCACGATACAACGCAAAACGAACACATTTGACGTTAAGATGCATTATCGATTCTTGACAAAAGACGATAGTGATTACGTTGGGATGGCGAAAAGCTACCAACAGTACCTAGTTGAAAAAGGTGTCTTAAAAAAGGTTCCCGATGCGAATGCCAACATCGGGATACGGCTCGAATTTTTGGGCGGCGAGAAGGAAAGGATCTTGTTCTGGGACCGCTCGATTGTGATGACGACGGTAAGCCAGATCAGCGATATCCTCAATGAATTGGGTATCAAGAACCCGGACGTCATCTACTATGGTTGGCAGCCGCTCGGGGCTTCAAGCATGCCTCCCCGATCCTTGAAGCTGGAAAGCAGCCTGGGCAATCTGAATCAGTTGCGTTCACTCGCCGAGAAAATCAATGCTGATGGTGGGAATTTCTACCTATATCTCAACCCACAGGCGGCATTATTGGGTGAATCGGGTTACTCTCCCCGTAACGATTTGGCCATGTCGATTACCAATGTCAACCTGGAGGGTTACTACCGCAATATGTTGAATTACTATCTCAACATGGAAGTAATGAGCAACCACTATTCAGCGCTTTCCAACGATATATTTTCGAAAACGAAGGCGGGGCTGGCATTGGATGGGGTTGGTTCAATACTCTATAGTGATTTCAAGAACAATCATTTTTTGAATAGAGAAGATGCAATCAAGATGTACCAACAATTGATTGCAAAGAATACAGGCGGAACAGCCTTCTATCTGCCGAATGATTATATGTTCGGGTACATGAAAGCCTACTATGATATCCCCATATCCGACAGCGGTTACATCTATACCAGTGATGTGGTTCCGTTTTTACAGATTGTCCTCGCCGGGTATGTTCCGTATTATGGACCAGCCTTGAATTTCACCTCAAATTTGCAGGAAGACCTGTTGAGGCAGGTCGATTTTGGCGTTTATCCATCCTATTTTCTCAGCAATGACGTAACAGCCAAGATCCTCAATACCAACTCAAGCTGGATTTATTCCTCATCGTATGGCCAATGGGGGCAAGAAATTAAACGCACTTACCAATGGCTGAACAATCTGCTGGGGCCGGTAAAAGGGCAGGAAATCGTCACCCGGCAAGTTCTTGCGGACGGCGTTGTGGCCACAACTTACCGGAATGGAAAACAAATTATTGTCAACTACAACGATCAGCCATTCACAACCGGCGATGTGGTAGTCAAAAGTAAAGATGCGTTGATAAGGCAGGTGTTACCGTGAATCTACCCTATATCTTTCGCAACCATGGAATCAGGCTTAGCACAAGAGAAGCCTTGTTCGGCTATGCTTTTGTGGCTCCCTGGATTGTTGGCTTTGCAATATTTACGCTTGTTCCTCTGGGACAAACCATTTTCTACAGCCTGAACCAGGTCACCGTTACGGCGACGGGTATTCATCTCAGTTTTGTTAATTGGGCAAATTATTCGAGAGCCCTGGTTTCGGACCCGACATTCGTGGAGTTGTTAATCGGATATGCAATTGAAACTTTAATATCTGTGCCGATTATTTTGATATTTTCAATCATTATCGCGATGTTCTTGAATATGCATTTCAAGTTCAAGGGCATATTTAGAACGATTTTCTTCTTACCGGTCGTAATCACCAGCGGACCGGTCATTCAGGAACTGGTATCACAGGGCGCCACCGCAGTACCAGGGCTTGGCAATTCGACGGCAGTTACAGAATTCGTTTCCCAACTACCAACCTACTTGCAAAGCCCGGTAAATTACCTGCTCACATCGTTTATTTTAATTCTTTGGTTTTCCGGGGTACAAATCCTGATTTATCTCTCAAGTTTGCAGAAAATCGATAAGAGCGTATACGAGGCGTCAGCCATCGATGGCGCATCTGCGTGGGAATCCTTTTGGAAGATTACGTTACCGTCCTTATCAACGACTACCTTGATCGTGGCGGTTTATACCATTATCACCTTGTCTCAATTTTCGGAAAACAAGGTCGTCAAGTACATTTACACACAGACCTACGCGGTAAGTGGTGGGATCGGATATTCGAGCGCGATGTCCTTTTTATACTTCTTTGTGCTGATCGTGCTGCTCGCACTTGTCTATTTGCTCTTAACCTCGCGGGCTAAGGATAAATAAAAGGCAGAGTTCCCGATGAAAAACATTAATTCTGAAAAACTGAAGAATTACCCGTTTGGAAATTTAGCCGATAACCTAATCGTGTCGGCTGTCTCGTTGTATTTTAAGAGTTTTACGAAAGAAAGATTAAAAAACCTTCTATTGGGCAGCCGCACCAGTTATGGATTGATTTTCACGGTAATTCTATATGTGTTGTTAATCGCAATTGGCTTTGTTTATTTGTACCCGTTGCTATTCATGTTTGTTACCAGTATGAAAAGCCCGGCTGATTTATTAAATCCGATGATCCAGTGGGTTCCAACTGAATTCTATTCAGGCAACTATCTCAAGGCGTTCAACGTATTAAATTATCCACGGACGCTGATGGCATCCGCTGTGGTCAGTATTGTCCCCTCACTGATTCAAGCAGTTGTGTGTTCCCTGGTTGGTTATGGATTGGCGCGCTACCGGTTTTTTGGGAAAAATCTCCTGTTTGCCCTCATTCTCGCTACGTTTATCATCCCTGCCCAAACCACGGTGATCCCCCAGATGCTGGCGTACAAAAGCCTTGGTTTACTTGGCAATGTATTGTCCCTGATTCTTCCGGCTTTGCTCGGACAAGGGTTTAAGAGCGCCATTTTCATCCTGATTTTTTACCAGACGTTTCTCTCATTACCGAAAGCATTGGAGGAAGCTGCCCGCTTAGATGGCGCTTCTGATCTAAAGATGTACCTCCAAATCGCTCTCCCGTCGGCAATCCCCGCCTTTATTATTTCGATCATTTTCTCGATCGTATGGTACTGGAATGAAACGTACCTGACCGTGATCTTTCTTGAGGGTGGCATTCAAACCCTGCCAATGCAACTGGCCAAGTTCGTCCAGGCCTACGAGAATTTGTATCCGGCAGGGACGGTGAATGTTTTTGATCGTTTAAATGAGGCGGTAAAACTAAGCGGCACATTCTTAAACATCCTGCCATTGTTATTGATGTATTTTGTCCTGCAAAAGTGGTTTGTTGAATCCGTAGAAAGAACCGGAATTACAGGTGAATAAACTCTTTGCTTGGATCGCGGTCCTTTCCCTCATCATCACCGGATGTTCTGCTCCCAAACATCAACCTGTAGGTACGGTTGGCGGCGCTACAGGGACGAAACAGCCGGTTGAGACAGCAATTGCCAGCCCTACGGGGACGGCTGGTGCGACGCCATCTGCCACTGAGGTTGTCCAAAACACACAAGCTGCCGTTAGCATCGCTGACGTTATTGAATATGAGATGAGGGGTTCTTTCGAGTTTTTCTGGCAGCAAGCCAACAAAGAAGCCAACAGCCCTGGATTCGGCTTGATCCGCGACCGCTATCCCGGATCGGAAGGAATTGCCAGTATTGCCTCAACCGGGTTTGGCCTGACAGCTTACCTGATCGGCATTGAAAAGGGATATATCTCTCGACAAGCAGGCTATGAAAGGGTAAACAAGACCCTGGATACCTTGATTGCGATGGATCGAGTGGAGGGATTCTTTTATCATTTTGTGGAGATGAATACCGGAAAAAGAGCCTGGAGTAGTGAAATTTCCAGTATCGACACCTCCATCCTCATGATGGGAGTTCTTTCAGCGGGGGAGTATTTTGGCGGCGAGATCGGCACTAAGGCAAAAAAGCTTTATGATGGAGTCAATTGGCCCTGGTTTATCGACGGATCGAAACACATGTTTTACATGGCCTACCGGCCGGAGAAAGGTTTTGAAGGCCACTGGGACTTCTACGCAGAACAGTTGATGCTATATGTCCTTTCTGCCGGTTCGGACACCCATCCGGTTGATGATAGCACTTATTACGGGTTTACCAGACATTATGCCAAATACGGCGATGGGAAACCTTTCATCCACTCGTGGTTTGGATCAATTTTTACCTATCAATTCAGTCAAGCCTGGATCGATTTCCGGGATTACTCTGACAAAGAGAAGGTTAATTGGTTCGATAATTCAGTGGAAGCTTCTTTAGCGCAGGTCAATTTTGCCATCACAATGGCATCGAAATACAAAACCCTGGGCCCTAACGCATGGGGTCTTTCTGCTTGCGATGGCCCTGACGGATACAACGGGACATATGGTGCGCCGCCTTCTGGATATGATGACAAATCGCATTTTATCGACGACACTGTTCCCCCATCGGGAGCGATCGGTTCGATACTTTTCGTCCCTCAAGCGGCGCAACGCGCCATGTTGCGGTATTATTCGCTGGAGAAGTTAAAAGGCCAGTATGGGTTTATGGATGCGTTTAACCTCAGTAAAGGGTGGTACGCAACCGATGTGATCGGGATCGATAAAGGGATCACATTGCTGATGCTGGCAAATTATCAGAGTGATATCGTTTATAAAACGATGATGAAAAATGGACACATCTTAAAGGGGTTAAATCGTTTGCAAATCACGAAAAACGAGTAGGAAGGTTTCATGGTCACCATCAAAGATGTAGCCAAACACGCCAGGGTTAGCATAACATCGGCGTCCTATGCATTAAATGGCACCGGTACGATCAGCGAAGCTACTCGCGTGCGGGTGCTAGCCTCGGCGGAGGAACTCAATTACCACCCTAATGCGTTTGCCAGGCATCTGATCAATCGCAAGACGCATACGATCGGCGTCTTTATTACCCGATTTGGGGGATCATTTTATGAAGAAATTCTCGAGGGCATTCACGATACCGTATTAAAAACGGATTACGAGTTACTGGTATGCCCTGAAAGCCGGTCGGTTCGAAAGATTCTGACTCAGCGACAGGTTGATGGCGCGATTGTGTTTGATTCGAGTATAAAAAGCGATCTGCTCGTCAAGCTTGCCTCGAAGGATTTCCCCATCGTCGTCTTGGATCGTTATCTGGATGTTGACTATCTGCTTCCTCTTTTGATTGATAACCAGCAAGGCACCAAAGAGGCGTTCTATCATTTATATAACCAAGGCGCCCGGAATATCTTCTTTGTCTCCGGAGCTTTGGATTCATTTGATAACTCGGAGAGAATGAAGACGTTTTTGGCTGAAGCTGAAAAAAACCACGTCACGATCGAATGTTATTATGGTAATTTTACCGAGGCGTCCGGTTATGGGGTTGCGAAGGGAATCTTGCAGGCTAATAAGGTACCGGACGCAGTTTTTTGCGCCAACGATCAGATGGCTATCGGGTTTATTCAAGCCATGAAGGGATTTCATCTCAAGGCGCCTGATGACATTGCAATCGTTGGTTTTGACGATATCCAAATTGCGAAATATATGCAGCCGAGTTTGTCAACCATCGGAGCATCCCGATTTTTATGGGGGTCGTTAGCGGCGACGCAATTAATCGATCTTCTCGAAGATGGAAAGCCATTCCAGCCCTACAACATCCCAACCAGGTTTATCCAACGGGAATCGTCCATGATGAAATGCCACAACACACTTTCACCGGAATATTCATGAGATGGATATTGCCAACATTTTGCAATATGAGCTTAAAGGCTCGTTTGATTTTTTCCAGGAATTCACGAATTTAAATCCACAGAGCCAGGGGTTTGGGCTTACGGCTGATTCAACCAAGAATCCGCGAGTCGCCTCAATTGCCTCCGTGGGATTTGCCCTTTCCGCCTGGGTGATTGCCCATGCGCGGGGATATCTACACGATCAACGGGCGCTCGACATTACCAAAAAGACCCTCCACACGCTTTGTTTTCATGCCGAGCATTATCGCGGTTTTTTTGCTCATTACTTGCAAATGGAGAGTGGTGCAAGATACAGTAAATGCGAGTATTCAACTATTGATACATCGCTTTGCCTCAATGGCGTCATTACGGCTGCAGCGTACTATCGGGACGACGAAGTCGCGCAAATGGCGCAACAATTGCTGGAACGGGTGGACTGGAATTTCATCATCTTCGAAAAAGACGGCAAGACCCTGTTTCGGATGGCCTATAACCCCGATAAAGATGGCGATTATGTACAGGAAAGGCCTGGTTTTATTCACCGGTGGGATATGGCTGCGGAACAGAAGATGATGTATCTACAAGCAGCTCCCCGAATCGAGCCTTGCCTGGCGCAAAAGCTGTATCATGGTTTCTCTCGTGATATCGGATTCTTTGATGGTCAAAAAATCATCATCAATCCGGGTGGGACTTTATTCGCTTATCAATTCAGCGAAGCGTGGCTAGATACCCGTAAATATCTGGATCCAGACGGAATTGATTGGTTCAATAATACCCGCCTGGCTGCAATGGCCAATCGCAGTTTTTGCATCGAACAATCGAAGGATTTCAAAACTTATCACGCCAACAGTTGGGGACTCAGCGCTGGAGACGGCCCAAATGGATACCAGGTGGATGGCAGTCCACCGAGTTTGGTGTCGCCCAGGCATAACGGCACCGTATCGATCTATAGCGCATTGTCCGCATTGCCCTTTCTGCCCGAGGAGACGGCAGAGGTGATCGACTACCTCTACCACCGGCAGCCCCGAACATGGGGACCTTATGGCTTCTACGATTCGTATAACCTGGATGTGTCTCCGCAGTGGTACAGTAACTCGATCTACGGAATCGATAAAGGCTGTTCGATGATCATGATCGAGAACCACCTGAGTAACCTGATTTGGGATACCTATACGAAAAGCCCCTACATTCAAAAATCGTTGGCGATCTTGGGTTTTTCGAAGCGTGCAGGAGAATAAAATGAACAAGTTTTTTGCAAAAGGTGGCCAGTTTTGGCTGGATGATCAACCCATGTTTATTCAAGCGGGTGAGTTCCATTACTTTCGAACTCCGCCGGACCAATGGCCTCATCGATTGGGTTTGCTGAAAGCTGCTGGGTTTAATGCACTGGCTACCTACATCCCCTGGCTATGGCACCAGTTGGAGGAGGGTGTGTCCGATTTTGATGGTCATAGCCATCCTATGAGGAACTTAGCCGGTTTTCTGGACCTGGCAGCAGAAATGGGTTTCTTCATCATTGCCAGGCCAGGTCCTTACATCATGGCTGAAACGATTAATGAGGGTATTCCCCCGTGGGTTTTCAAACATTATCCACAGGCCGCCTATATCAGCCAGGATCGAAAAGCTCAAAATATAGCCAGTTATCTGCACCCGGACTTTTTGAATTGCGTGAAAAAATGGTATGGGGCAATTTTTGATGTACTGGCGCCTCGCCAGATCACCCAGGGCGGGAAGATTATCATGATCCAATTGGACAACGAAATGGGGATGATCCAGTGGGTCAGAAATATTATCGACATCAATCCCGATACCCTCTCCCGATTCGCAGCTTTCCTTTGCGATACATACGGAGAACGCCTTCCCATGCGCTACCCGACCGATCATTTGGTTGAATATTTGCGAGATGGCATTGTAACACCCAAAGAACCGGGCGACGGGAAAATCGTTGAAGATTACCGCCGTTTCTACCGGGGTTATCTGCGCGAATACGCATCCTTTTTATGGTCAGAAGCGAAATCGAACGGGATGGACGTTTTACCCGTCATCAATATCCACGGATTCGAACACGGTGGAAAACCTTTCCCCATCGGTTTGTCCCAGTTGATTGCGGTCATGGGTTTGGGTGGAATGATCAGCGCAACGGATGTATATCCGGGATTTATCGGCGAGGGTAATTTTCACCAGTTATTGCTGGTGAATGAAATGACGAAAGCTTTGCAGAATACGGACCAGCCTCTTTTTTCTGTTGAATTTCAGGCCGGCGGTAACATGGATTTTGGCGATGGACAGTCTTCGCTGTATGATTTACACAGCCGGTTATGCATTTCCTCGGGTATGCGCGCCATCAACCATTACCTCTTTTGCGACGGTGAAAACGATCCAATCTTAAGCCCGGTGAAACGCCACGACTGGGGGCATCCGGTTCGCAAGGATGGTACCCTGCGGAAACACTATTTCCGCTACCCGAAGCTATCCAGGGTGTTGGATGCCTATGGGAGCGACCTGGTGCGGTCACAGCCCAAATCGATTGCAACCATTGGCTTCTTGTTGGATTACTATATGACCGAAGTAAATAATGGGTTGACCCAGGAACTCACAAACGTCATCAGGCATCAGCGGGATACCGTTCTATTCGATATGCTGGCAAAAGGATTGTCGGTGACCCACCGTCCTTTTCGTGCCGTGGAGCTAAGCAGGGGCGACCTGGACGTAGTCCAGAACCCGAACTGCTGGGTGATGATGGAAAAACAGTGCAATGCCGGTACCCAGCAGAAATTGGTTGATTATCTTCATCAGGGTGGAAAGCTGATCCTGGCTGGGCGAATGTGCGTCGAGGATTTCAACCTGGCTGAGTGCACAATTCTCAAGGATGCCATCGGAATCAAACAAATTGTCAGCGACCCAGCATTTGTTTCCAGGACCATCAGCGCATTCCAGTATCAGGACGTTCCAGTATCGTTTTTAGAGACATACTCCGGTGAGTTTGATGAGATCTTTGCCAGGAGTGACCGCGGGGAGATCGTCGGGTTTATTCGGCGGGTGGGCAAAGGAAAGGTCATGGTGTTTGGCGCAGCAATGTCCGCAACTACGCTGGGAGATATCGATATTATCAACCTGATGGCCTTGAAGATGGATTGCCTGCCTCTTTGTAAACTGGACGAATGGGCAGATGTGCGCCTGAGCCAAGGAGATCAGGGTGGATTTTTGTTCATTAATAATTATCAGGATGACCCGATTGAGACGACCATCCATTACGAAGGGCATCCCATTCTAGGCGGGGATTCGGTTTATCTGCCAGCGCGGAGGGGACTGATCCTCCCGATCGATTGGCAGCTCAATGATGATGTAACCATCCACTATGTTACTTCAGAGATTATTAAAAAAACGGACGATGGCTCTGTGATTGTACTCAAGACAGAAAGAAATGAGTTTTCCGCTGAAATCTCCCTACGCGGTTATCGCTGTGATCATTCGATCCCAGTTCAGGCGTCTGGTGATATGCAACGCGTCAGGCTGCCTGGCACACAGGGTACGATCGTGCTGAGAAGGGGCGGGTAATTCTGTGAGCTCAGAGCAAATTCATGTCAATTCTTACTATCAAGTAGATCCAGCCATTGAAAAGCGGGTGGGTGAGCTGCTGGACCAAATGACCTTGCCCGAAAAGGTGGCTCAACTGGTGCAAAAAAACCCGTTTGCCTCTCTGGATTGGATTGCTTTGATGAAACGGAAAACTCAACTTGAGGAACAAGGCCAGACGTTTATTTTTCATCAGGAGCTGCCCACTGAGTTTGAAGGCGCCCAACTGGTCAGCAAAACCGGGGTGGTCACCTGCGCCGATGCCCATACCGCAAATTACCTTCAACGGCTGGCTAGGGAAGGGTCGCGCCTGCACATACCGCTGCTGATCGGCAATGATGTGATCCACGGGTTCCGGACGATTTTCCCCATTCCGCTGGCTCAATCCTGCACCTGGAATCTAGATTTGATTGAGCAGGCTGAGCATGCGGCAGCCGAAGAAGCTTCAGCCAGTGGGGTTAATTGGGTTTTCGCCCCGATGGTAGATATCGCCCGCGATCCCCGTTGGGGCCGCATCGCAGAGGGCGCTGGCGAAGATGCATTCCTCGGCATGGCCATCGCAAGCGCGAGAGTGCGGGGTTTCCAGAGGGATGATTTACAATCCGGCCGCCGGATCGCCGCCTGCCCCAAGCATTACGTTGGTTATGGGGCTGCAGAAGCCGGCCGAGATTATAACAGCGTGGATCTTTCGGAGCGCACCCTGCGCGACATCTACCTGCCCCCTTTTAAGGCAGCTTTTGACGCCGGGGCGGGCAGCACCATGAGCGCGTTTAATGAGATCAGCGGGGTGCCCGGGACGTGCAATACCTTCACTTTACAAACAATTTTGCGGCATGAATGGCAATGGCCGGGTGTGGTAGTCAGCGACTTCAATGCCATCGGAGAGCTGGTGCGGCATGGTGTGGCGGTCGATCAAAAAGATGCGGCCCGCCTGAGCATTCTGGCGGGCGTAGATATTGATATGGAGAGCGGCGCCTATGCCAACCATCTGGCCGAGCTGGTGGAAGAAGGAGCCGTGCCCATGGAGGTGCTGGACCAGGCCGTGCGGCGGGTTTTACGTTTGAAGTTTGGGCTCGGCCTTTTTGAGCGCCCTGATACAGACGAGATGCTGGCCGATGAAATCATTCTCAACTCCGATTTCCGGGCGCTGGCTCTCGAAGTCGCTCGCGAATCAATGGTGTTGCTGAAAAACAAGGACGATTTTCTACCGCTTGAGCCAGGGATGGGGCGGATTGCCTTGATCGGCCCGCTGGTCGACGAGCGCCGTGACCTGCTCGGTGCGTGGGCGGGCGCCGGCCAGGACGCCGATGTCGAAACGGTTCTTCAGGGCTTCCAAAATTACCTTCCGGATTCTGCGGTCATCTATCAGCAGGGCTGCCCGCTTGAAGACACCGCTCCTGTGGATTTTTCTGAGACGATCGCAGCCGCCCGCGATGCAGATGTGATCATCCTCGTCCTGGGCGAAGGCGCGGAAATGAGCGGTGAAGCCCACTCGCGCGCTCATCTCAACCTCCCGGGCCGGCAGATGGAGCTGGTGGACGCTATCGCTGCAATCGGGAAGCCCGTGGTCGGTGTGCTCATGTGCGGCCGCCCGCTGGTCATCCCGCGCCTGGCCGAACAGGTGAATGCCCTCCTGGTTGCCTGGCATGGCGGTATTCGGGCCGGGCAGGCTGTGGCGGATATTCTGTTCGGAGCTGTCAATCCTTCAGGTAAGCTGACGGCAAGTTGGCCGCGCACGGAGGGGCAGATACCGGTTTATTATGCTCATAAGAGCACCGGCCGCCCCGCAGAAAGCAGCGGGACCACCCAGTACGCCGAGCCTTTCCGGTCAACCTACCTGGATGAACCCAATACGCCAGCGTACCCGTTTGGCTATGGGTTGAGCTACACCCGGTTTGAATACACTGACCTGGAGGTGGAAACACCTTCCGTACCATTGAACGGCACGTTTGCTGCCAGTGCATTGATCAAGAACGTGGGTGAGCGGGCAGGCGCCGAGATCGTGCAGCTCTATATTCGAGATCTGGTGGCATCGGTGACCCGACCGGTTAAAGAATTGAAAGGGTTTGTGCGGGTAACGCTTCAACCGGCTGAAGCGCAGCGGGTACGGTTCGAGGCGCCGGTCAGAGATTTTGGCTTCACCGGATTGGACATGCAGTATGTGGTCGAAGCGGGCGCGTTTAAAGTGTGGGTCGGATCCGATTCAGAACATGGATTGGAAGGGGAGTTTGAAGTGCACCCCTAATCCATAGGCGGCAGCATGCTGACCCGAATCAGCCGGCAACCTGGTGTACGAGAATATCGCGGGTCCGGGGTACGACCTGTTCAGCAAATAGTCGGATTTGCTCTATCACGTTCCCGCCAGCCGGGACGAAAATGAAGCTGTCCATGCCCAATTCGATCGACCAGCTTGCCAACTGGCGCGCCCAATCGTCCGGCGCGCCAACCATCACACCCGGCTTTGGAAATGACGCCTCCCTTTTTCCTCTGTCAATCATGCCGACAACGTTGTAATTTCTGCGGATCGCCTTACGATCCCGTCCCGCTTCATCTGCCGCATGATTGATGATTTCCTGCAAGGCGGGGAGCTGTTGCGGTGAAACAATTGGACTGCTGATCGACCATCCATCCCCGAGGCGCCCCGTCATTTTCAGCATGCGCGGTCCTTGCGCGCCGAACCAAATCCGGATGGGGTGGACTGGTTGGGGGCCGGGAGTGGCACGATTCAACTGGTAGAAGTTCCCCTGGAATGAAACCGGGGTTGTTGAATGATCCTCATTCCAGATCAGGCGCATCACCCTGACCGCCTCTTCGAGAGCCGAAACCGCCTGTCCAGGCGTCCGGAGGGGTGCGCCATAACTGGCAATTCCTTGCCAGTAGGCGCCGCTTCCTACGCCCAGCTCAAGCCGTCCACCAGATAGGATGTCCAGGGTGGCCGCAGCTTTGGCCAACATCGGGGGATAGCGAAGCGGTGTACTGGCGACGTTCGTCATCAGCCGGATGTTGCGGGTGATGCGGGCTAATGATGCCAGTAACGTCCACGTATCAAGGAATTCACCATTGTAGGGGTGGTCCTGGATCGAAAGGATATCGATGCCTGTCTCGTCGGCAATTTGCGTAATTTCGTACAGTTCATTCACATGCCTGACATCCGGGCTTGGGAATAGCCCGAACAGCGGTTCAACCGTAACGCCGGACATCATCTTGAGTCACCTCGAGCACCTCACCGTTCGCATTTCCTTCGACGGCCGCGATGTACGCCTTCGCTACATCCGTCACCGCAAGCCCGTCTGCCTCATCCATCTTTAGGCCACGCAGAGTCTCCTTCACCCATGAAGGGCTTACGACGTTCACACGCACTCTGCGCGGCATCTCGAGGCCAGCCGCTCGAACGAAACCCTCCAGAGCTGCGTTAACGAGCGATATCGCCGCACTCCCCGGTATAGGCCTGGACGCCAGGGCGCCGCTCGTTATGGTAATTGATCCACCTTCCTTTACACAGTCTTTCGCAATGCGCACCAAGTTTACCTGACCCATCAATTTGCTCTGAATCGAGCGGGAAAAGTCCTCGTCTGTCAGTTTTGCCAGGGGATTCATCTTAGCGTGTCCGGCGCAGGAAACGATGGCATCGATGTCATTTATCCGCTCGAAAAGCGCGAGCAGCGTCGCCGGATCGTCAATATTGACCCGAGGGTTCGAGTTGCGCGACACACGTACGACGACGTGCCCGCGCTTCTCGAAGACGTCTGCCACGGTCTTTCCAATCGTCCCTGTCGCCCCGATCACCACAATCTTCATCGAGTCATATCCTCCTCGTCCACGGGCATCCAGCGCCCCTCCATGCTGACTTCGCCGATGTGGTGATACGCCTGCTCGCTGCGTTTTTCAAAGGTGTCGCGCAACGGGAAGGTGAACCCACCCGCGGTCATCTCACCCTCGAAGACCAGTGTAGCATGCTTCCATCCGGATGAGGTTTGCGTCGCACGTCCACCGCGGCTGTCAAACCAGGAGGCGACAAACCGGCCCGACCCGGCATCGTAACCCCAGATGTAGATCGCACTAAGTGGTTGCGGATTTTCCGGAGAGGCTTTTTCAGCGGTTCGGGTGAGGTACCATGCGTCGCCCAGCTCGCGAGTGACCTCTGTCGTCATCTCGATGGGCTTCTCGGGCCACCAGGGTGTGGCAAAGAACGTGCCTTTGCCCTGCCATTTGCCTGAAAAGAAGGCCAGCGCTTCGAGTTCTTGTGATTGCCCGGGTTGGCGGGCAGGTTGTTCCTGAGAGACTGAGTTGCTTTTTTGGGAAATACTTGTTGTTGCCATATGATACTCCTTTCCTGTTTGTTCATTGGTTTTACGAAACATCCTCCATGATGGTTAGGAGGTTAATCAGAACGTCTGGCTTAAGGCACCTTCACTCCCACCGCTCAGGGACGATCTGTACGCCCGATGCATGGTCGAGAAGATACTGGATTTGGTATTCAGCGAATGGTGACGAGCCCGAGATGAGCCCGGCGATATGATCGCCGAGTTGTTCCGCGCTGAGCCAGGCCGGGCTGTCGGCTCCCATCGCGGCTCGCGGCCGGGTGCGAATGGGTCCGATGATGAGTTCATAGATGCGTGGTCCGTTCGCACCGAGTTCCGCCATGAGAGAGCGCACCAGGGACTTTTTCGCCGCATTGGTGGCGCCCACCAGCGCCGAATATGGATATGGGATCTCAGCACTAAAGCCCGAGAGATGTACCAGGGCGCCGGTCAGGTCGAGCAAGGGCGTCAACGAACGCAACGCTCGGAAATGGCTGGTCAGGTTGTCTGCGACCATTTGGTTCCAGGTCTCATCGGAGGTCTCGAGA
Source organism: Anaerolineaceae bacterium (assembly GCA_028714615.1). The sequence goes on from JAQTMA010000006.1 coordinate 35,451, forward strand.
ATGCCACAACGGCCAGGCGGCCCCCAGTTGCCGATGGCAATGACCACGCCATCCAGTCGGGTGAATGGTCTGGCAAGATCTTGCTGAACGGCGGCGCTATCGGCCTGGCTGACGTCAATCTCGTGCAAGATCAAGCGGTCCTGGCCGGCAGAGCCGATATAGCGCGCCAAAGTGTCGAGACGGTCACGATCTCGACCTGCCGCAATCACGTGCGCCCCTGCCCGGATGAGGGAGAGGGTTATCCCCTCACCAATCCCACCGGTTGCACCCGCAACCAGAACGGTTTTACTTTCTAACGATGAAGATGGAGACGAAGTCCCCTTTGTAACTGGTGATGGGATCATGGCTAACCGTTAGCTTAAAGCTCCGGCGCGGGTGATCGCAGCCAGACCTTCTTTATCTGAGAGCAGCGGAGTGGCCTGCAGCGATTGGATTCCCCCTAACGAAGCGGCAAATGCCCTGAATGACGCCAGGGCGGCTGAATCGGGAAGTTCGATCAAGAGAAGGCTATCGAACGCCGCGTTTGCCCACCAAAAACTGATGAGACGGCCGCCTAATCCTGATAACATAGCTTCGATTTTGGGGGCGCAACTATGGGGACCCCGAATCCAGGCTGCCCAGGCTTCCGCATTATATCTGACCTCGATCATGTAAGTCGTCATCTTCCTCTCCTAAGCCAAAGCATAACTAATCGTAACAAGGCTATTATTAGTAAGTTGGCAATAGTATATCCTTTAATTAAAGCAATGTCAAGTAGCCAGGCTACATAACATAAGTATTTATGGTATACTGGTGTTGACAGAACTTGTATGGATAGGCTGCCTGATTACTTTGATTTATGGGCTATTGTCCGGGTTCATACAGGAAAATGAGGATCATTATGGACAAGCTAGAGCACATCAACCAACCCGTGGGGGTTGTTGAGTTCGACAGTGAAGAAGACTTGCCGCTATGCTGGCAATACCATGAAGCCATCGAGTTTATCGGGCGTCGTTGGATGGGCTCGATATTATTTGTACTCATGCAGGGACCGGGTCGCTATAATGAGCTACTGGCAGCCATCCCGGGCATCTCTGACCGCCTCTTAACCCAGCGATTGCGGGAACTCCAGGAGCAAGGGCTGGTGGTGCGCCGCGTGGTGGCCAGCTCACCGGTGAAAGTGGAATACGAGTTGACCGAAGCCGGGCGTGACTTGCACGAGGTGGTACGATCCGTTCTACAATGGGGACAGAAATGGCTACAATCAACCACCAGAGGAGAAGCATGAAAGCCAAGACGATCGTTTTCGTTCACGGAATGTACATGACGGCGTTATGTTGGGAACCATGGGTCGAGTATTACCGGACAAAAGGGTTTATCTGCCTGGCGCCTGCCTGGCCCGGTAGAGACCAACCGGTGAATGTTCTACGCAATCGTCATCCAGATGTGCAATTGGGTCAACTAACCTTGACCAAAGTCGTTGAACACTACGCCAACACCATCAAGGCGTTGGACGATCTGCCCATCCTCATCGGTCACTCAATGGGAGGGTTGGTCGTGCAATTATTGCTTCAAGGAAGTTTGGCAGCGGCTGGCGTAGCTATCGATTCCGCCCCGCCACAAGGCGTATTCACGACCCAGTGGCCATTTCTAAAATCCAATTGGCCGCATATCAATCCATTCGTTTCGCAAGACAATCCCATCGAAATGAGCTTTGAGCGCTTTCAGTATACCTTCGTCAATGGGCTGCCCTTGGCGGAACAACGGGCGGCTTACGAGAAATACGTTGTGCCTGAATCTCGCCGGGTTCCCCGCGAATCACTGACAGCCAAGATTGATTTTACGAAGCCTCACCCGCCTTTATTGCTGATCGCCGGCTCATCCGACCACCTGATCCCCGCTGCACTCAACAAATCCAACTATGCCAAATATCCGCAATCTCCTTCCATCACCGGTTTCAAGGAGTTTTCAGGACGGACTCATTTCACCATCGGGCAAAACCATTGGGAAGAAGTAGCCGATACCATCCTGGCCTGGTTGGATGAAAAAGGCGTATAAGCCCTCTACGTTTTACGGCAGCTTTATGGTTGAAAACAACTCACCAGAGCTGCCCAATGTTGGTCGGTCAGGAATTGGCTGGGGGTAATCCATATATTCTGGATACCCCCCCTTTGTGCAGCCTGTATCACTTGCTGCATATACGGCGCAGAGATAACCGTATTGTTCTTTCCCCATAAACCCACAGAAAGGATTACGTTCTCTCCACCAAGGGGGGTCAGCGTGCGTGCAAGGCCCTCGCTAAAATTAGGAGGCACGTTGTTTAATCCTGAGTAATCCCACACAATAATTTTATCAGCCGCCCCCAGCATCAAATCGTAACGAGTACCCATCTCCTGGCCCAGATTCCCGGGTGCTTTCCAGCTTACACCGACGTCAACATCGAGCGCCTTACCATATTTCGCAGTAATGGCCTTCGCTTTTGCAACGAAGCGGGCCAATTCCTGGCTTCTCCATTCGCCGATCGCCGGATCGTCGATATTAACCAGCCCATTGGGTAGCCTGGGCCAATCCTTTCGGCCGGTCGCGGCAGCAAAGGCAGCTTTGTCGACATCCGAATATCCTTCGGTGTAATACATCATTTCGGTGATAGATATTGAATCGACCGGGTAGTTTATGGCGATGGCTTCAATCATATCGAGCACCATCTGCCCATATGCCCCATCAACCAGCTCGGTGGTATTCACCAGGTATTGGCTGGGTTGGTTCAGCCAGGAAAGTGCGGCTGTTTCCGGATGCTTTTTGATGTACTGTGGCGCAAACACATCCACAACCGCATCGACATGCGCCCATTTTCCAAAACGAGCTGCGTCTTCCTCCAGGAAATCCGTTCCGCTGTTCTGCACATCGCTCGACCAGCGCTCAGGGTGATCTTTCCATTTAAAATTGGTCCATTCCGGGCGACCGGCGCCCAGCGCAACCAGGTTGATATTGGCCTCGCGCATTTTTGCTTCCAGATCTCCGATAAGCGCCCGGCTGGCCGGATCATACCCTTCGTCCAGGCGGAGAGCATGAATGGGAGACCCAGGCCTGGGAGTGCTGGTTGCGAGGGGAGTATTCGTTGAAGTAGGAGTGCTGGTCACGGTTGGTTGGGGTGTGAACGGATTGCCCGATTCCGGAGTTGGTGAAGACGAGCCGGTCACACCGGGAAGCGTCGCCGGCGCCTGACCGCGGGTTATGGCTGCGGTATGCGCTGCCGGATTGAGTCCACTCTGGAAAGAGCAACCAGCCAGAGTTATGACGATCACCACGATTTCCATGGCCAGGCGCATCATTCCACCTTCCTGCGTGTGATGACCCCAGTCCGCTCCAACTTATTCCATTGCGCCCGGGTTCCACGCAACTCATGTGCGATAGCCCAGGCCATTACCAGGTTCATCATGATTGAATAAGGCACCCAGGCCAGGATGGCATACAAATACCTCAGGTCCTTCCAAGCCCGGTTGAGCACGATGGAGTAGAGTGTGGCCACCAGGGCGAATCCCAGCCCAAACCAGCCAATGATGCTGGCAAGGTTGAATGCCAATGGGCTCCGGTTGTTGAGCACCAGGATGGGTAGTAACACGAGCACCACCAGTTGCAGCAAGGGCAAGATCACCATGCTGGCTACATTGATCGGGAGGAAAAAACCAAATAACCCGTAATGCCGGTTGAAAAGGACGTCTGGATGGATGCGAACGGTTTGCAGCAGTCCGCGCGCCCAGCGCAAGCGCTGCTTCCAAAGTCCCTGGATCGTGGAGGGCACCTCGGCCAACACCACTGCCTGCGGAGCAAAGTTAACCCGGTAGCCGGCTTTGTGCACCCGCCAGGTCAATTCCAGGTCTTCTCCGATGAATCCCTCGAGGAATGGGCCGGTCTTTTCAATCACTTCGCGGCGGAATGCACCGATATTCCCCGATACTATGGGTAAGCAGTCCACCTGGGCCAAAGCCCGGCGGACGAAACCCGTACCGACGTGGGTCTGGATGCAAGCCAGTTGGGTCTGGATGCGGTCCAGGTTTACGGGGGCGTCATTTCCGCACACCGCCCCCACTTTTTCAGAAGAAAAGCCATTGAGCATTTCGCGGATGGTGGTCGGGGTAAAAATGCCGTCGGCGTCAACAAAGAAAAGTATCTCGCCTTTGGCCGCAGTGATGCCGGTATTCAGAGCTGAGGCTTTTCCCCCGTTAGCCTTCGGGATGACCTGCACCCGTGGATCGCTTTCAAAGGTGCGCATGGCGGCCAGCGTGTCGTCTTTTGAGCCGTCATCCACAAGGATCACCTCAAAGTTCGTGTAATTCGATGCCAGGATCGACTGAACACAATTCCCGATCACTTTCCCTTCGTTATACGCCGGGACAATGATCGAGACCAGAGGGTCCGGTGATGTGTGGAACACCGGGGGTCTTTTCTTCCGCAGGACGAAGGCCAGCGAGAGAGGATAATAGACCAGGGTGAGCAAACCAACGCTAAAAACTGTAAAACTGAGAGCATAGAACAGGGTCAGGATGATATTCATCTTTACAAACCATGCGAGCGCAGGGCAGCGTCGAGGATCTCCGGGGCGAAGCGAATATTCGCGCCAAAGCGCGCATTGATCTCCAGCACTACCGGCTGGCCATCGCCTCGCAAGCGGACATCTACATCTTGCGGACCTGTGAGCCCAAGAACAGTTGCAGCGGTGATGGCCACCTGGGCAACCGCCGGAGCATCGACCCGCCGGACGGAAACGGCATTGCCGACAATACCCTCTTTAAGTTCGGTTTTTTCCAATACCACCGCAAAGGATTCGCGCGCACCGATGAACACATTGGGGGCATAATCGACCCCGGGCGCAAATTCTTGCAGGATACAGGTATCATCCAGGGCTGCGACAACCGGCCAATCGTTCTCGTAGCGCACCAGAACGCCGCGCCCGCCGCGCCCACGGCGTGGTTTGCTGATACACGGCCAACCAATTCTTTCAGAGAGCTCGGTTGCAGAATGTATCTGGGAGGGCAGCGCAAACCGTGGAACCGGCACATTTTGCCGGAATAATGCCTGAGCGGTCAGATATTTATCGTCGGCCCTCTCCACTGCTTTCAGAGGGGAGACGATGGCGGGGATATCGTCGAAGCAGGCCCAACCGCCTGCCACGATGGGCAGTTCTTCGGTAACGGTGGGAATCAGCAGCGCCGGTTTTACCTGCCTGGCAATGCGCTGAAGCTCCGGCATGAAGCTTGGGTCGTGCGCTGCCGGGATGCGAAAAAAACGGATCCCCGAAAGCTCCACGTCTCTCATGTCGATGCCCGCCACCTCGAAACCACGCGCCAACAGCAGATTCGCAACGTTCTGCCCGGCCGGCCCACCTACGCCCGTGATCAGGATCGTGCTCATTTTAGATATCTCCTAAGCTGGTTGAGAGCATGCGCAGCACCTCGAAGCCTTCCGCAAACTCGACCTTCGCCTGCCCTCCACGAAAAGCCAGCTTACCGCGCACCTGGTCTTCTTTCATGTAGGGTTTATTACGCTGATCCCAATGCGTGCGGATCGCGGCCAGTTTCACCTCCACATAAGTAGCAACATTCACGAAGAAAGTAGGCACAAACTCTTGGGTAACCGATGGGCTTTCATAACATAGGATCGTATTGGCATTGCGACCGGCTCGCATGGTTGCTTCATGCACCGCCTGATGGTCCTGGTGGATGTCATGGGCGGAATGGGTCAGGATGATATCGGGCTTGAATTTATCGATGACTTTTTCAATCGCATTGACCAATTCCACCGTCTGGTTTTTCAGGTTGGTATCCTCGAACTTTAGCATCTGAAAAGAGTTCATCTCTAAAAAGGACGCCCCATTACGCGCTTCGGAGGGTCTGAGCTGCGCATTACCCCCCTGCTCACCCTGGGTCATCACCAGCCCATACACCTGGTGTCCGGCGTCTTGCAATTTTGCAATCGTCGCACCGGCCGCAATCTCGATATCATCCGGGTGGGCGCCGATTGCCAGTACCCGGCGCGGCCGGTAAGTGCGTTCGATGACGATCTTTTGCCGGATTAGCAAGGCCATCACGAGGCTCATGGCGATAATGCTGGGATACTCGGAAAGCAGGTCGAGCATTGGAGCAGTTCCCAACAGGCCGTACGAAAAAAGTGAAACCAGGCGGACGCTATTACTGGTCAGAAACACGACACTCAGCAAGAGCGTGGACACATAAATAACCCTCGATGAACGCAATCCTCGTCTCAGCCGAGAATGGCTTCTGATGGTGTGAGCGACTACTGCAATAAAGGTCAATTGCACTAAAATGTGGCCGATTATTTCTACGGTTAGCATCGCCATGATAACACCTATGTCCGTAACGAAGGGCTGACGAAAAGCACTCGCAACGTTTGCTTACCCTAATCATACCTGAAGAACCGAAAAGGGTAATAGGAAGGAGGCTCTTGACTTTGATAGAATTCCTTTCTATAATAGAACATATGTAAATTACATCTGTTCATCGAGGGATTATGGGGAAAAGCCAGTGGGGTGACGTCAGGTTAATGACGAGTGCGGCTCACCTTTATTACGAAGAGCATCGCACCCAAGAGGAAATCGCCCGCGAATTGGGGGTTTCTCGGCCAATCATATCCCGATTGCTCCAACGCGCATTGGACGAAGGCATCGTCCAGATTACCATCCACGATCCATTCGAGACATCGCCAGAGCTGGCGAATGAATTATGCCAATTGACCGGGCTACCCGCGGCGATCGTGGTGGGCGGCGGTTTCCTCTCCAACCAACAAATGAACCAGCGGCGCCTGGGGTTCGCAGCCTCCCAATTCCTGGCCGAAAACCTCAAACCGAACGATATTATCGGCGTGGGCTGGGGAAGAACTCTGGCCTCGGTTGTACAGACCCTGACCCCAGGATCGCTGCCTGGGATCACCGCTGTTCCCCTGGTGGGCGGCCTGGGTTCAATTTCTCCGAACTTCCAGGTGCACGAGATCACGCGCCAGGTTGCTGAGGCATTTTCTGGCGCCTGGCAGCCGCTGTATTTCCCGGCCATCATCAGCGACCAGGATGCCCGAGATACGCTGGTCAATACCCAGGATTTCAAGGAAATCGTCCAAGTCTGGGACCGGATCACGGTGGCTTTGGTTGGGCTTGGTAATGTGAGTTTTGACGCAGAGATGCAAGTCCTGTTCGCGAATTACCTGGATGCGCCTACCCGCAGACGCTTGTTAGCGCGCGGCGCGGTGGGTGATATCTGTATGCGCTTTTTTGACATCCAGGGTCGTCCGATCATGGATGGTCTGCATGGCGTCGTGGGAATCGACCTGGACTGCCTGGCGCGAGTCCCCAATACGATAGCGATCGCCGGAGGAAAGCACAAGGCTGCCGCCATTCTCGGGGCAATCCGCGGCAAATACATCCATACCTTGATCACCGACCGCGAAGCCGTTGAGGTTATCCTCGAACAAATTCGGAGGGGAAGATAAATACCATGGATACAGGCAAAACTATTCGTCTCAATCATATCTTTCGACCCGATGGAAAGACGGTCATCGCCGCCCTGGATCATGGCATCTCGGGGATGGCTGGCTTGAGTGCGCTCGAACACCCTGTGGAATTAATCCCGGAGCTCATCCAAAGCGGCGTAGATGCGATCCTGACCACCGCCGGAATCATACAGCTCTGCCCACAGATGATCGGCCAGGTCGGCGTCATCCTACGCGTGGATGGCGGACCAACCACCTTAACCGGTGAATGGGACAAGATGCAAGCCATCCTAACCGTGGAAGATGCCTTACGATTGGGCGCGGATGCCATCATCATGATGGGGATTGTCGGAGATAAGGGCGAAAGTGACAGCCTGGTTCAACTGGGTAGGGTGGCAGCAGAATGCCAGCGATGGGGTCTGCCGCTGATCGCAGAGATGCTCCCGGGTGGGCTGACTGCGGCCGAAGTGTCCGTCCAACAAATTCAGATTGCTGCCCGGGTGGGGGCTGAGCTAGGCGCAGATGTGATCAAGTTGCGCTATCAGGGTCCCGCCGAAGCGTATCGCCCGGTCATCTCGGGCTGTTATGTTCCGGTGGTCATTCTGGGTGGCTCGAAACAATCGCCCGAGAAGCTATTGGCAGATGTTTCCGAAGCGATATCGGTCGGAGCGCGTGGGGTGGCGGTAGGCCGGAATATCTGGCAAGCCCCACGTCCCGGCGAAATCGTCAGCCGCCTGATTGGAGGGGTGCATACCCAATGAAACCCATCGATTCAATCGGCGTCATCATCAATCCCCGGGCTGGGCGAGGTTTTACCGAAAATGCCAGGGTGGCTGTGGAAGTGATCCGTAAATTTCCAAATGCGAGAATCGTGACCGGGCCGGGTGAGACCGGCGCGGCGGTGTTATGGAATGCGGCCGTCGACTTGCAGGTGTGCGATTGCGATCCCACCCCTGGTCGGTTGCAGACCATTTCATTGGCCAGGAAGCTGGTTGAGATGGGGATCGATCTCCTGCTGGTAATTGGCGGAGACGGCACCTTCTCCGACGTCGCCTTTGCCCTGGCCGGCGTAAAACAAGCTCCCCCGATGATCGGCATTGGGGCTGGCTCCACCAACGTTGGACCCCTGGTGACCTGCCACCGGCAGACGGTTGCTGACCTCGATCCAGCCCGCTTTGAGATCACCAGCCCTCCCGCGATCATGGTCTCGGATGGGCAGGCGCCGTTGGGAATGGGCTTCAACGATTGCGCCTTGGGTTTTACCGTGGTCGGAACGCGGGAAGGCCAGATTTGCGACGTGGACGCGGCCGCCAAAATGCAAGGCAAGAACATCCCCGGGCGACCCAGGTCGATCGGGACTCCCGAGTTGCGGGTGGAACGCATCGGTGCTGAGCGGATCGTAACCATCGCCAGCGGAGCCTGGATCTCCTGTGTCATCATCGGGTTGGCCGAACGAGCCTTCCTGGGGAAAGGGGTTACCGGCGGGGTTTGCCTTGCCGCTTACACGGGAGCGCCGGCCGGTTGTCTCGTTGCCAGTATCCCCCTCGTCCAGGTAGAGATCAGCCGCGAAGAGTTGCTCCAGCTCGGACCGATCGACACCCGTTATGTCAGCTTCGATGCCAGCATGGCGATCCAGGTGCAAGGAGCCTGTGATGGCGCCGCCATCAACGCAGACGGTACACCATTAAAAATATTGTCATCCCGAGATCGAATTCGATTCACAGTAGTTCCGGAGGCTGTCCAGGTAGTTCGATTGAAGTAACGGCCGAGAAAGGATAGAAGCTTTTATGCGAGCTTTACGATATTACCAGCCTGGGAAAATTGAGATCGATAGCGTCCCATGTCCGCAGATCGGTCCTGGAGAAGTTCTCGTCAAGGTCAGCGCTTGCGGGGTTTGTGCAACGGATATCAAAACCTATCTGCACGGTCACCCAAAAATTAAACCCGGCTCGGTGCTCGGCCACGAGATCAGCGGAATCATCGTCGAGGTCAACCAGACCCCCACCTGGCGCGAAGGCATGCGGGTGGCTGTGGCTCCATATGTACCCTGTTTTCAGTGCGATCAATGTGCACGGGGCAATTTTACCCAATGCAGCCACCTGATGGATGTGCAAACCGATCCAGGTGGGTTCGCAGAGTATGTACGCGTTCCGGCTCGGATCGTGAACAGCGGGCTGGTTGTTTTACCGGACCAGCTCTCCTTGCTCGAAGCCACCCTGGCTGAACCGCTGGCCTGTTGTATCCACGGCCTTGAGGCGTTGAAGCTGAACCCCCTGGACCGTCTCCTTATTATTGGCGATGGGCCGATGGGATTACTGCAAGCAGAAGCCGCGCGAGCGATGCAAGTTAAGCAGATTATTGTTGCGGGAATGACCCCCGATCGCCTGGCGCGGGCTGCCCGAATTGCCGACGTCGTCATCCGTGTAGGCGAAACAGACATGGCCGCAGCCGTTCAAGCGGCTGCGCCTGGAGGAGCTGATAAGGTGCTGGTATCGGTGGGTAATGCCGATGTTGCCCAGACCGCTTTCCGTTACGTCCATAAAGGTGGAATTATCAATTTGTTTGCAGGGCTACCCAAAGAAGCTACCCTGACTATAAACCCCGGCCAGATTCATTATGACGAGGTCACGGTGATGGGGACATTTGGGTTTGCTCCGGCGCATTTCAAAAAAGCCGTCGAATGGTTAGCCAAAAAGAGAATCCACACGGAAGGTATCATCACGGCGACCGTGCCACTGTCGGATGCCAAACGCACATTACAGGAAGTTGCGGAGTATCGGGGCATTAAATCGATCATCACCTTTTCTGATAAGGAGGAGCTTATGGGCAGAGAATAACCCGGGGCTGTCAATCGATCATTCGCAAACGGCTCATCCGGTCAGGATGCGCTGAAATTTAGAAGGAGGACGAAATGGCAGAGTTTTTGAAGAATCTATTGAGTTCGATTGGTTCCCTCTCTTCGTTGCTCTCATTCCAGGGAATGTTTGTCATCGGGATCCTATTATCAATCCCGATGACGATCATCTTTATTGGGGAAGTCCTGGGCTACCAGTTCGTCATGCGGCCGCCCTGGTTCGTGAAAGTTGAGCGGCGCTGGAATGTTAAAGCCGTCTCAGTCGTCGCCATGACGGCAGCACTTTCGGTGATCCTCCAGGCGGTGGGCGCCGTGATCGTCCTGGTGCCAGGTACGATCACATTCCGAGCAGACGCGCTCATCCGCTTCCCGTTCGGCGCTATATTTGGGATGCCCGCCGTATGGGGAGTGATGATCTCGAATATCATCGGTGATGCGCTCGCCGGCACCCTCGGTCCGGGTTCCATCGCGGGCTTTATCATCTCCTGGTGGATGCCATACCTGTTCTACCGCTCCTATCATGGGCTGGAGGATTATTCCATGATCAAAGGCAGCGCCTGGATCAAATACTACCTGGTCACTATCGTATGGTGCATCCTGGGCGCCTTTTACCTCTGCACGAATTTCCAATATCTCAATTTGTTGCCCCAAGAAGTCATCTGGCCAGGCGTCTTCCCCTCGGTTATGGTAACCACATTTATCGGCGGGTTGCTTGGGCCGGTCGTCGCGCGGGTCATCGGCCCGGCGGCTAAGCGCTTCGGTCTCTCCCGCGATGAAATGCAATACGAGAGCGAGAAGGGAAGCATCAACCCTCGACCGGTAACTGGATAGTCGCTTCTGATTAACGTCACGGTTTAGCCCAGGAAGAGAGATCAGCAATCTCCCTTCCTGGCTCACCCTGCTGCTCGCACAGGTATTAGGGAAGAGGGATGATGGATACGATCATAGATATCAGGGGATTGGCTTATGGGTATCGCGGCCATGAGGACAACCAGGTTCTGGGGGGCATTGATCTGGATATTGCTCAGGGAGAGTTCCTGGCGATTGCCGGTCGCACGGGATCCGGCAAGAGCACACTTTGCTACGCCATGATGGGCCTGGTTCCGCACAGCTTCGGCGGGCGGATGGAAGGCATGGTAAAGGTGTGCGGCCTGGATACGCGCGACACAACCCCGGCCAAAATGGCCTACAATGTCGGCATCGTGTTACAAAGCGCCGAGTCACAACTGGTCGGCCTCACAGTGGAGGAGGACGTCCAGTTCGGGTTGGAAAATATCGCGCTGCCCGTCCCAAATATTATCGAACGCAGCCGGCATGCGTTAGAGGTAGTGCACTTAACCCCGTATATCGATTCATCACCCTGGAATCTTTCCGGTGGGCAGAAACAGCGCCTGGCGATCGCCTCTGCGTTGGCGTTCCAACCCAAAATCCTCATCCTGGATAATCCCACTGCCGAACTGGATCCTTTGGGGAAGGAGGAAGTGCTCGAGACTATCGCCCGGCTTAACCGCGAGCTGGGGATTACGATCATCATTGTCGATCAAGAGCTGCAAGAAATCATCCCTTACGCCCACCGCATCCTGATCCTGGAGGAAGGGAAAATCCTGTCCATCGGCACGCCTGCGGAAGTCCTCGATCAGGGTACTTTGCTGCATGAGGCCGGCGTCAAGCTACCCGATGTGACCGAAATCGGCTACCAACTGCGGAAGAAGGATTGCTGGGCCGGTGCGTTGCCGATCACCGTGGAAGAAGCCTGCCAAAAATTCCAGGCGCAGAATCTTCACCCGGGGAATTCCATAGCGCCCGCTGCACAACCCGCAGCGGGCCAACCCTTGGTCCAGATTGAAAACCTGTCTTTCCATTATCCAAACGGGAAAATCGTTCTCAAGGGAATCGACCTGACGATTCACCAGGGCGAATTCATTACGTTAATGGGCCAGAACGGGACGGGGAAGACGACGCTGGCCAAACATCTCAATGGATTGTTAAAACCAAGTAGCGGCAAGGTGGTCGTCGAAGGAATGGATACCCTCTCCGCCAGCATTTCAATCCTGGCGACCAAGGTGGGATACGTGTTCCAGAATCCCGACCATCAAATATTCTCCAAATCCGTTGAAGAAGAACTGTCTTTCGGGCCTCAAAATCTGGGCTGGCCGCCCGAAATGATCCAGACGGCAGTTGCCAGCATCTTAAAAGACATCGGCATGGAGGGCAAGGGAAAAGCCGAACCATACTTTATGGGCCTGGCTGAACGCAAGCTGATTGCCATTGCTTCCGTTCTGATCATGCACCCCGACATTCTCGTCCTGGATGAACCTGCTACGGGCGCAGATTATGGCGTGGCGCTGCGGATTATGCGCTATATCTCCGATCTTCACCATCAAGGTTTGACGGTCGTCATCATTACGCATGACGTCTCCCTGGCGGCCAATTACGCCACGCGCCTGGTGGTGATGAACGAAGGGTGCGTCGTCCTGGATGGGTCGCCGCCAGAGGTATTCGGTCAGCACGAAACCTTGCGGCAGTGCCATATCAGCGTGCCCCAGGTTGTTGACCTGTCAGAGCGGTTATACCAGCGCGGTTTGCCATCCCGCTTTTTCCGGGTTCAAGACCTGGTAAATGCATTTTAGGGAGTTAGTTTCATGGCCTCCATTCGATTATCCTATTACGAAGGTAAAAGCTCTTTTCTCTCCAGGTTGGATCCTCGCCCCAAGCTGTTATACATCTTATGGGTATTTGCCATGATCATGGTTTTCACCCACCCGGCTTATCAGGCGTTTACGATGGCAACCCTGTTGGTCGCCACCTGGGCCGGGTCTCTGTCATTCATCAAAGTGCTGAAAACCGGCATATTTGGGATCTACATGGGACTGGCGTCTTGGGTGCTTTGGATTATCTTCCTCAATCACCAGGGAAACCCGTTGATCTTTATCCTTGGCCGGGCGGTCACTGATTTCGGTGTACTGCGCGGGTTATCGATCGCCTTACGTATCTCCTCGGTGCTGTTTGCGTTCCTGATCGTGGCAATGACGACATCGACCCGCGACATCATCACCGGTTTCTACGGGTTGCACGTCTCGGTAGTGTTTTCGATGGTAATCGGTATCATCCTGCGCCTAATCCCTCAGTTCCAAACAGAACATGCCACGATCATCGAGGCCCAGAAATCTCGGGCAACCGAGTTCGATAAGGGGGGGTTGATCAAACGTTTCCGCAAACACACAGCCTATATCATTCCCTTGTCGCTGCGTGCTCTGAAAATCGTCAGCGATCTCAGCATCGCAATGGAATCACGAGCCTTTGACCCGTACGCCAAACGGACTTTTGTGCGCCTGAAGGCATTGACCAACACCGACAAGATCGTCCTGGGGTTGATGGCGTTCTTGCTGATCGCCAGCATCGTCCTCAGGATAGCCGGATATGGCAGCCTGACGATCGGGACATTGAATACCGGTCAGTGAAGTACTACCGCGGAGGTAAGCGCATCACACCATAGGACCCGGCGCTCCTGGTCACCTGCATTGTCGAACGGGATGCTTGCCAAAGTACCTGCGCAGCCGTCGAATAGAGAAATCATTATGCCGCTATAATACCGGTATAGAGAAAGGATCGAACCCATGAATGCACTCGTATATCATGGCCCTGGCAAGCGCACCCTGGAAGATAAGCCCAGGCCGGTCATTCAGTCTCCAAGTGACGCCATTGTAAAAGTCACCCAGACAACCATCTGCGGAACGGATTTGCATATCTTAAAAGGGGACGTACCCACCGTGACGGATGGACGCATCCTGGGACATGAAGGGGTTGGGATCGTCGAACAGGTAGGGGAGGCAATCTCGAACTTCCAGGTTGGAGATCACGTCCTGATCTCTTGCATCAGTTCGTGCGGAAAATGCACCAACTGCAAAAAAGGCATGTATTCCCACTGCGAGAATGGGGGCGGTTGGATCTTGGGGAACCTGATTGATGGCACCCAGGCGGAGTCCGTGCGCATTCCTTTCGCCGACAACAGCCTTTACCGCATCCCTGCTGGAGCTGACGAAGAAGCCCTGGTGATGCTGAGCGACATCCTACCGACCGGCTTCGAATGCGGGGTGCTCAACGGGCAGGTAAAACCGGGCGACACTGTCGCGATCGTCGGCGGCGGTCCAGTTGGGTTGGCGGCTATGCTCACAGCGCAGTTCTACTCTCCGGCGGAGATCATCCTGATCGATGTGGATATCAATCGCTTGGCGGTCGCGAAACAGTTAGGAGCGACCCTTGTGATCGACAACCGGGATGGCCAGGCTGTCGAGAAAGTGATGGCTCTGACAGGCCAGCGAGGCGTCGACGTAGCGATTGAGGCTATTGGGATACCGGAGAGCTTTGAGGTGTGCCAGTCGATTGTGACGGCAGGCGGTCATATCGCTGTAGTGGGGGTGCACGGCAAACCCGTCCACCTGAATTTAGAAAGATTATGGTCGCATAACATCACATTGACCACACGCCTGGTGGATACGGTGACGACCCCGATGCTGTTAAAGATGGTAGGTTCAGGGAGGATCCACCCGAAGGAGTTGATCACCCACCATTTCAAGCTGGATGAAGCCATGCAAGCATACGACACCTTTGGAAATGCGATGAAAACCCATGCCTTGAAAGTAGTGATCAACAACTAATCCCAGCCCTGGTCTGGTCTATCCATCCGCCGATTACTCGAAAGCCAGGTACTGGGAATAAATATGAGCATCTGCACGAGATCAGACAGCCCGGCTGACATTCCCTCGTAGTCGATACCCATCGTCCCGTCCTGAACTTCAGTAAAGAAATATGTAAACAACGATGAATACCTATGTAATCCTACTGCGCGGCATCAATGTTGGCGGCAAAAATATCATACCAATGGCAGATTTAAAAAGCTGCCTGGAAAAACTGGGCTTTGCCGATGTTTCAACATACATTGCCAGCGGTAACGTGATGTTGGCATCCGACAAATCCGCAGATGAGATTAAAGGCCGGATTGAAGTCGCTCTGACGAAAAGCTTCAAGCTTGACAGCGAGCTCATCAAAGTGTTGGTATTGTCTCGTAATCAGCTCCAGGCCGTCATCGATAAAAAGCCCGAAGGCTTCGGCGACCAGCCAGAAAAATACCACAGCGATGCAATCTTTTTAATGGACATTGATGCGGCCCAAGCCATGCCAGCATTCAACCCCCGAGAAGGAGTCGACCAGGTCTGGCCAGGTCATGGCGTGATCTACTCACAACGTCTCAGTGCTCTTCGAAGCAAAAGCCGGCTGAGCAGAATTGTAGCCTCACCGCTCTACAGATCCATGACTATCCGCAGTTGGAGTACGACAATTAAGTTATTGGATATCCTGAAAGGGATGGATGCCAGTAAGGGGGCATAAACTGCATGAAAATCATGCACATCAACCCGGAGGGAGTATTTAAAAATCCTGTTTTCTCGCAAGTGGTCGTAGCTTAGGGCGATAAAACCATCTATCTGGGTGGTCAAAACGGCATTTTGCCAGATGGTACCCAGGCCGGTGATGCTCTAGCTGCTCAAACCGAGCAAACCTATATGAAGATAATGATTACTCGCCCCGGTCAGGCAAGCTTTCAAGGGGATTCCCAATGGACCGCCAGAATCATGTTTCGGGGAGCTTGCGAATTCCACGGTAGATTTCTTTCCCTTTCGCCAACACCTGCTTCCAACAGGAGCCGGCGTCAACCCCCTGGGCAAGGATACTGCAGACCGGTGCGCCGGCTGGAATGTGATCTCCCGAACGGGGTACGTCAACAATCCCATCTTGCGCCCAACCACCCGTCTCTCCTATCTCCAAATCTTGGTCAGCATACAAGATGCCTTTCCCCCACACAACGCCCGCAACCGGCAACGGGATCGATGACGGCAGCTTACCATTGCAGCCATCGACGTGCAGCTCGAAAATATTGACGCCTAAGCTGCGTTCGAATAACTCGCCTGATCCACATGGTCGAGGATTGACCTCAAGCAGAAAGGGAACCTGGCCTTGAAGGATGGCATCCACTCCATTGACCCCGACCAATCCAAAAATTTGCGCCAGGCGATTGGCGACCTGTTCCAACAGCGCCCATAACCTTCCACGCTCGCCGGAGATTACATTCCCGCACCAGGCATATCGCCGCGCGTTCAGTTCTGCAATCCCGGCGTATTGACGGGTCAAACCAAGCAGTAGAGCTTGTTTCCCATCTGCGACAAAACTGGCCGAAACCAGCTCCCCGGGGATGTATCGCTCCAACACCTGGCCTTCCTCAAGGGATGTGGACCCATCCCATTCTGCTACCCCAACTCCCCCACTGTGGCGCAGGTCTTTGACCAACCAGCGCTCGCCCCTCGTCGGCAGTTTATCCAGTGGGACATATCGCTCCGGTATTTTTACCGGCAGATTCTGCAAAGCGTATTTCACCTGGCCCATGTCGCGCACGCCTTGCACGGCTGCGATGGTGTTGTACCAGCGTTTTCCCTTCACTTTCAATTCGAGCAAGGCCGGTTCATTTTCCAGCCCTGCACCAATCACCACTGCGCCGGCGTGCGCCTCCAGGCCGGCCACCGCCCTGGCCAATTCTTGTAGCCGCGGGGCTGCGTGAAAGTCACGAGCCAGTGAGTACACTTCCACACCTTCAGGAAATCCGCTATCCCCGAAGAAATCCAGGCTGATGACCTCATAGCCGGCTGCCACGGCCGACCAGGCCAACTCCCGGCTGGATACACTCGCGATCAGTACTTTCATCACCTCGGGATGCATTCCTTAGCGGGTGGGCGGGGCGGCGATAAGCTTTAGGCAGTGCTCCACGATTCTGCCTGCGATGTCGATAGGGGTTACCTCCTGCAACGCGCGCCAGGCTGGCATACTATTGACCTCGATCACAAATAATTCTCCAGCTTCGTTATTCATCAAGTCCACGCCGCAGTAGTCAGCCCCCACCACACGAGCGGCATTCCGGCTCATCTCAATCATCTCTTCGGTCAACTCCAGTGCAACCGGCCTGCCCCCGGCGGCAATGTTCGTCTTCCAGTGCTCGGAAATCCGGCCCATCCCAGCAATACACTCCTGCCCTACCACCAGAACGCGCAGGTCTGAATTATTGTGGGGAATATATTTCTGAAGGTAATAGACGTAGCCTCCCAGGTGCAGCGCCTTGAACACCCTCCCGGCAGTATCCGCATCACTCACCCGCACCATACCCACACCTCGGCTCCCAAATAAGGGTTTTACCACCACGTCACCCCCCAACGTATGGAAGCCTTCGAGAGCATCGGCATCATTCTCTGTCACCAGCGTCTCCGGGACGCGGAGGCCCGTATCTTGTAACAGGGACAGGGTGTAATACTTATCGACCATTTTTTCTATGGCATACGGTGAATTTACCACGCGGACACCGCAATTTTCCAGTTGGTGAAGGGCATCCATGCGGAAAATCACTTGCTCCAGCGAGCCCCCTGGAACTTCGCGCACCAGCAACAGATCGAAGGTTGAAAGGACCTGCTCGCCGCTGGCGACTTGCCGGTTTACCCCCAGCATAGCCTTCGACCGGGCAGCTTCCACGATTACCGGGGTTATCCCGTGTTTTCGAAACGCTTCCACCAACACCTGGCTATGCCAGCTTTCCTGGCTTCCCATAAGGGCTACTTGAATCATGGCAAACCTATTGGTTGAAAAGTTCGAGGATCTTCGCTTCGTCGGCCGCACCCGCGTGGAACACACGCCCGGTCTCCAGGGATGTGAGAACGACCTCCGCAGGCGCAAATAAGCCGGGGTCGATGTTATAGAAGCCGCCGGCAGTCTCGAGTAGCTTGCAGAAAGGCTCACCGTAACT
The DNA here is from genome assembly GCA_028714615.1 of Anaerolineaceae bacterium. The sequence continues at coordinate 53,624 of JAQTMA010000006.1, forward strand.
CGGGCTGGTGCTTGCCGGTATCTTCTTCACCAACTCCGTCAATTCGGCATCCGACGCTCCTCTAACAGCCAACCAGACCTGGCTGCCGAAGATGATCAGATCGTTCGTCATCCCCATCGCGGTGAAATCGTCGCTGCCCGACGGGGCAAGCGGGGCTTTGCCGACCCCACTCACGACTTTGCGAATGTCAAAGCGCAAGCGCTCCAACTTATGTAGGGCTGTCTCGACGGAACGCGCCGCAATTTGAACGGAGCCCGCCAGGCTGGCGGTTGGGGCTACAACAACGGCCAACCTGGCGGCGTTAACCTTGCAGTCGCTCGCCAGCTTCTGGCAAATGGCTTCATCGGGTAATCCCCTGGCCTCAAGCACCAAAACAGCATAGCGAGCTTGCTCAGCATAGCCGTACTTCTTGTTCAGTTCCAGGCTGCTGTTAATGACGCATGCCGGACCGGAGCCCATAGCGCTATAAGAATCGACTTTCACCGACCAATGTGCCGCCTGGCTGAGGAAACAAGCCTGCATGGCTTTGTCGGCCTGCGTGGTTACCCATAACCAGGGCCGGTTACCGAATTCTCCCAGGTCCAACCGCGCCGACCCCAAACCGGCCATACCAATTTCTGCCATCGCCAATCCGGCGGCCAGGCCTCCCTCAGCCTGCACCCCCATATCCAGGATCAGGCTGCCGCAGTTGAGTCTTCTGGTCTCAATGCCCAGCTCCTCTTCGTTGACGCATGCATTTTGCACCAGATTCCAGGCAACATCATTCATTGCTCTCATAAACCAGAATTTCTCCTTTGCCCATTTCCAGATGGTCCCCGCTAAACCGGTTTGGGGCAGCTCCCTGCCAACCGGCAGGAATGTGGATTCCTGAATCGCTGAGGGCTTTGAAATAGATGCGCAGCCATTCATCATCGGCTCGTCCGGCTGCAGAGAACCCCGGCAAGACCGAATCCGTTCTCCCGGCTACGATACTGCCGCGTCTCATACCCAGGCCTGCATACCGACCCAGGCTTCCGGTGCAAACGATGGTGCCGGCTAATATGCGTTCACCAGTGTACTCCCCCGTATTCCCCGCGACCCAAATCAGCCCGCGCCGCATGGCTACGCCGGTATAGCTGCCCGTACTGCCGCCTACCAGGATCGACCCTCCGGTCATACCACTGTCTTGCCCGAAGTGGGCTGCACCAACCCAATCTCCCGCGTTCCCATCTACCCGGATGCATCCGCCCCGCAGGGCAACCCCCAGGCAGTCGCTTGCGCTCCCGTGCACAACCAACTCACCCCCGCTCATCTCCATCCCCGCTCCGTATCCAACGCCTCCCTCCACCTCCAGCTTACCGGCCGGCATGCCCCTGGCGACAAACGTACAGGTTCGTGTCTCTCCACAAAAGAAGACCTCATCCTGGCCAGCAAGCTCGCGTGTCACCCGGCAAACGTCGCCTAATTGCACCGCTTGCCGGTTCGCCTGAAGGGGCAGCTTTTCTATCTGGGGTTGTGAGAGCCCGAGCAGATTGCTGCCGAGCAATGAACGCACGTCGAGTTGAACCATGTCCGGCGGGTGAAAATTCAGGACGATGCGCATGGCCCATATTCCTTCAGAATTTGGTGCAGATACAGGTGATAAGGTCCGAGTTTTCCTCCATAATTGCCTGCGGTGATCCACAACACACCCGGCCGGCAAGCCGCCCGGATAGCAGCCGCCATCGCCTGTTTCACTACCCCCTCGCTGGTTCCATTAATGACCAACTCATAGCTGCAACCGGCTTGAGGAGGTAACTGAGTCTCCACCCGCGTCCGCAGCGTAGGACAAAACGCCTGGTTGGTCGAGGCCCGCACCTTTTCGTACTTTGAACCAGGTTTGCTGGGACTGCGGCATACTCCGCCCGGAAAAGGGGCAATAGCTCCCTTCGTGGACCTGACAGCTTGCGCGGCTGCCTCAGCCGCCTCCAGGGTTGCCGCGCGCTGCGTCCCAATAATGAGGAGGTTCCCTCCACCGACGCCCTCCGCCATTCCAAAAGCTTCTTCAACGACAAACTCGCCATCCGCAACCGGAATGCGCCAATACCGTTTCTCTTTCAAGAGTTTACTGGACTGGTATCCATCGCCGAAGAAGCGCAGTTTCCCGCCCACTTTCACCTGGGTTGTGGATTCCAACCCGTTAAAGCAAGCGGAAGTCGCCGAAGGCAAGATTGCCTGCCCAATGCGCAAGGTCAAGTGATCTTCCAACTTTTCTTTGGAATAACTAAATAAGAAAAGTGCCTGGCCGGGCCTGCCATCCGCTGTCTGATCCGGGTCCAATTCCCCTTCTACTCCGGCTTCACAACCGCAGCCGATGATTGAGATGCCCAAGCCGCAAGCAGCCTGCGCTGCCTGGAATGCCAGCCGCGCAGTATCTGCTGTGATCACCAGCCGACTCATCCACATGGGGAAGGCTTCAGCAAACGTGTCCTCGATGGTTACGCCTTCAATTTGCATGGCACCTCCCGAAATGCGGCGCCGGCAAAGGACTCTCCTAAAGCGTAATGCTCCGGTTGCACGCTAACCACCTCAGCTAAGCATCGGTAAAGGTGTGGGAGCCGCTCTTCGTCCCACGCCGGCCGGGCGACCAAGACGTCACCGGCCTGGTGCTCCACAGTCTCGCCATGCTGTACCACCATCCGGCCGCGGCGCATCACCCAGGCAGGCGATGCAAACATTTCACGGACGCCGGCTTGCATCTGGTAGCAGCGCAAGTCTGCCAGCGCGCCAATCCCGAGGTGGCCGCGATCCTCCAACCCTAAGGCTCGCGCCGGCCCCCAACTGGTCATGGAAATAATCTCCCCTAAGGTGAGCTCTCGTTCGATCTGGCCCAGGCGAGTTTTCTCTCGCCCGGCCGGGTGGATACGGGCGAGGACGGCCTGACGCGCCGGCCGGCTCATTAACCACTCGATGATCTGAGGATAAGCCAGAAATGGACCTCCATTCGGATGGTCACAGGTTAAAAACATCCGGGAGGCATCCGGGAAAGTGAGCATCAACTCCAATCCGGCTGCCCACTGAACGGCGCTGGTAGGGTCTCCGGCCAGGTACTCCAGAGGCATGCTGTTGTACCCACCCTCGCCTTCCACCTGGCGGCTGATCGAGGGTTTTCGGGTCAGCCTTCGCAGATAGCTCATCATGCTGGTATCGGCGGTGACGGCTAGCGCTTTGCCGAAGAGCACCTGGCCGGCATCGAGTGTGATGTTCTGGAATGGCGCCAGGCAGCTAACCAACTGTTCGGCGGCCGATGTCAGACCGCCATGCCCATCATCGCCATAAGAATAGAACTGGATATGGCACAGGTGGGTGCGCTGCCCATCCAAGGCGCGTACCGTTTCACAAAAAGGAGTAGAATTGCCCGGCTTTCCTAACCAGCCCGCATGCAGATGCACGGGGTGGGGTAATCCCAGGGCGTTGACCGCCGCTACCACCTGCCGGATGATTTTCCGCTGAGTCAGCCCTCCTAACCCGATCGGATCGTCCAGGCCAGGAGCGGGTTGATTGGCTTTCCAGGCGATTCC
>JAQTMA010000007.1:0-25451 GCA_028714615.1 Anaerolineaceae bacterium
CATTTCCCCCTTGCCAAAATAGCACATATATTCTATAATACCCCTCCTCGTACCTTACCAACCGCATACGCGATCCCTACCCTCACCCCACCCCCTTCGTTTCTTTTCGATTTTTTCCACAAAATCGAATCATTTCAAGCTCAGAATCCCCGGTTCGTTTACCAAACTCCCCAAACGAATGCCCGAATGCTCTTGAAATCTTCCATCAAAACCACCCCCAAAACCAGCCAGACCGCTGGCATCTATCTCTCGAACAACCATGGGCACAGGCGGCGTTCCAGCCAGTCGACGGTGAAATACAGGCCTAAACCGAGCAGGCTCATCGCCACGATGCCGGCATACATGGCCGGGTAGTTGAACAGCGTGCTGCCGTTGAGGTAGATGTAGTAGCCCAGGCCGCGCTCGGTGGCGAATAGCTCCGCCACGTACAACACGGCTACCGCTGTCCCGATCGATTGGCGCAAGGCAGTGAGGATGGCCGGCAAGCTGGCGGGAAGATAGACGTAACGGAACAGCGCCCGCCGTCCGGCGCCCAGGCTGCGCACACTCTGGATCAGCTCCGGGCGCAGGGCGGCAGCGTGGTCGCGCACCAGCACCAGGATCTGAAAGAACAGCACGATGAAAATGATGAAGATCTTGGGGAAATCGCCGATGCCGAAGAAAAGCAGGATCACCGGCGCCAGCACCACCTTGGGGATCGGGTAGAGCAGGTAGATCACCGGGGCGAAGACGGCCTCCAACCGTTTCGACTGGCCGAGGGCCAGGCCGGCCGGGGTGGCCAGCGCGATGGCCAGCACGGTACTGGCTACCACGCGGTACAGGCTGACCAGGAAATCCGCGGCCAGCCCGTGCTGCAACTCGGGTAGGATGACCCGGGCCACCTCAAGCGGCGTGGGCAGCACGGGTTGGCGGACGACGATAGCCAATAGCCACCACGCAGCCGCCAGCCCCAGCACCGCGTAGAGCAGATCGCGGCGCCTCATCCGCCCTCCAGCCGCGAGCGCAGCAGTCGGCACATCGCCAGGTAGTCCTCGCTCTCCCGGTAACCCGCTTTGCCCGCGCCGGGGTTCTCGATCACCTCGGCCTGGCGGTTGGGCGGTTGGCCGAGCAACAGGATTTTGCGGCCCATGCAAGCGGCCTCCTCGATGGCGTGTGTGACGAGCACCAGGGTCAGCCCGCGCTCCTCCCGCAGCTCCAGCACCAGGTTTTGCAGCCCTTCGCGGGTAGGTGCATCCAGCGAGGAGAAGGGCTCATCCATGAGCAGCAAGTCGGGGTTCAGCGAAAGGGTGCGGGCGATGGCGGTGCGTTGGCGCTGCCCTCCGGAAATCTGGCCAGGGTACTTGCCAGCCACGGCGGCCAGCCCGAGGCGCTCCAGCCAATCACCCACGGCGGCAGTACTCACCGGCGCGGCAGGCGCGTGCGTTCCATCCGGTCCGTAGAACCGCCTGACCTTCATGCCCAGTTGGGCGTTCTCACGCACGGTGGCCCAGGGTAGCAGCCCGTAATCCTGGATGATCAAGCCGGTATACGGTCTCGGGCGGGTCAGCGGTTTGCCCCCGATGGCGATCGTCCCGGACGTCGCCGGTCGCAGCCCGGCCAGCAAGGCCAGCAGGGTGCTCTTGCCGCAACCCGATGCCCCGATGATCGCCCACGCTTCTCCCTGGATCACCTGCCAGGAAAAACCCTCGAAGACGGGTGCGGCAGAGGGATAGGCGAAGGTTACGTTATCCAGGCTGATCATCTTCAGCGCTTATTTGGGTAGAAAGGAGGCATTGACGATTTTTGCGTATCCCAATCCGGTGACGGACAGGTTCTTTGCCTTAGCCCAGTCCAGCATGTCCTGGTATTGGGTTTGGGAGGGCGCCCCGGCCTGGACAAACTGTGGCACCTGGAAGCTGGCTTCCAGCGGGGCGGAAAGAATCTTGCGGGCGACCAGCAGGCTTTTCCACCGGTTGGGGTCCGCGTTGATTTGCTTGACCGCCTCCTCCCAGCCGGCCAGGAAGCCGCGCACCGCCTCCGGATTCTTCTCGATCGTCGCACTGCGCAGGGTGATGACGCTGAAACTGTACTCGGGATGGCGGGTGTCGTCCAGCACCAGCACCGCTCCCTGCTGGATGGCCAGCTCCGCCTGCGGCTCGGGGAACATCCCGGCTTTCAGCTCGCCGCTGTTGAGCAGCGCCAGGCGATCTCCCAATTTCGGGACGGCGATTCCTTTGATCTCGTCGGGTTGGAAACCCTCCGCCTCGAGCAGGCGGTCGGTGAGGTATTCGATGACGGTGCCATTGGAGATGCCGATGGGTGTGTTCTTCAAGCCGTCGCTGTTGGTGATCTGGCTTTGCCTGGAAGCCAGGATGCGGAAAAGAGCGGTGTCCTTTGTCGCGGAACGGGCATAGCGCACGACCTGCACCTGGGCGGTGTCCTTGTTATACAGCAAAGCGCCCAGCAGCTCGTTGATCATCCCGTCCACCTGGCCGGACGCGATGAGCTGGTCTCGCTCGGGGGCGGAGGCGGCGGTGACGATCTCGACGTTGACGCCGTGTGCGCTGAAATACCCTTCCTGCTGGGCTACCAGCACCGGCAGCGCCTCGAGGATGGGCAGCACGGTAATCTTCAAGGTGGCCTGTTTGGGCGTTGCGGTCAACTGAGGATAGCTACCCGCAGCGCAGCCTGCCAGCCCCGAGAGGACTGCCAGGAGCAGAAGCAGTACCACGATGCGGTGGAAGCGCATTTTCCCCTCCTGTTGGGTGAGTAGATGGGCCATCGATAACGATCGTTGGAAAAGTGTTAAGATTATAGCATGGCCGGTCGCACTTGGGTGCTACGCTGTGGCTGGCTCGATGGGAAGGGCCGGGGTATCCCGCCAGATGTTGGGTGCAGCCCTTATGGCTGCCCTCTACGGGAGGGCTTTATGCCCACCCGTAGACGGCAGATCCCGATGAACCCGGCGGTTCCAAAGCGGGGTTCTCTTAGCCCTCAAAGGTCCCGAGCAACTGGGCCTGCACCTGGCCCCGGTGCTCGGCTGTCAGTGGGCGAATGAGCGCGGTTGCCAGGCGCGACTGCAGGGCAGCGTCCATCTGCAGCGATTGTTCGAAGACCTGCAGCACCGTTTCGACGTCGTCGTCCGCGGCGAGGCGGTTGATCGAAACCCCGCTGCAGCCGGTGCAAACGTGCACCAACAGCAGCTCGCCGAGCCGGGCGGAAGCGTATTTCTTTTGGGTCTGCTTGTGCGACAGGCCGGCCGGGCGCATTGGCGCTTGGCATGCACTTAGCCGGTCACCCGGCTGGTATAGATCCAGGTGGCGCGACCACAGGCAGTAGGGGCAGTGGTTGCGGTTGAGCACCCCGGCCAGCCACACTGCGGAGGAGACGAACACCCCGCAGTGCCGGCAACGAAAGCCGTCCTCGGCTTGAGTGCGCCAGGCTGGCAGCATGCCTGCTCGCGAGCGTTTCACCCGGCTGCGGGCGCGGGCGGGGAGCAGCCCTTCGACCGCTTCTTCCCAGAAGCTGCTCATCGCCCACCGCCATCTTCGCGCAAGCGCAGGTAGCTCTGGTAGCGGCGCGGGCTGATCTCGCCGGCCATCACGGCTTTGCGGATGGCGCAACCGGGTTCTTCAGCGTGCCGGCAGTCCAGTCCGAAGCGGCATTGCCCGAGCCAGGGTCGCAACTCGGGGAAGAGCAGCGCCAGGTCGTCAGCGTGCACATCCCACAGCCCGTACTCGCGCATGCCCGGGGTATCGAGGATAGCGCCGCCGGAGTCCAGGCCGAACAGCTCGAGCCAGGTGGTGGTGTGCTTGCCTTTGCCGGTGGTTTGGTTGACCGCGTTGACGCGCAAACCCAGGCCGGGCTGCAGCGCGTTGAGCAGAGAGGTTTTGCCCACCCCGGATTTCCCGACGAGGACGGAGGTGCGCCCGCCCAACGCCGCGCGCAGCTCGTCCAGGCCTTCTCCGGTGACCGGGCTGAGCAGATGCACCGGGTAGCCGATCTTCCGGTATTCGCCCACGGCAGACTTGAGCTCTGGCTCGATTGCGCCGTCCGCTCCCCGCGCCAGGTCCACCTTGGTGATGCATACTCGGGCAGCTAGGCCGAAGGACTCGGCCGCAGCCAGGTAGCGATCCAACAGGTTCCAGTGCGGGTACGGTTGCGCAGCGGCGAAAACCGGGATGACCTGGTCGAGGTTGGCTGCGACCACTTGCTCAAAGGCCCCGCGACCTGCCGTGCGCCGCGCCAGGCGGTTACGCCGTGGTAGCATCTCGAAGATCAGCCCCGCCCCGTCGCCCGTGTGGTGAAAGTGCACCACGTCGCCGATTGCGATCGGATCGCTGTGCTCGAGCGCTTTCACCTGCCGCACCCGGTGGCTGAGTGAGGAGCTCGCCGCCGTGGGGTAGACCAACTGTTTGCGCAGCCGGTTGGAGATAGCGCAAGGGATCACCCCTCCCGGTGTGGCGATTGGGTGGACGAAGTAGATTCCGGTGGATTTTTTATAAACGACACCCTGGTCGTTTGAAGCGTTGTCTTTTGTGCTCATGGTAGTAAGGTCCTGTCAAACCGCCGCCACGCAGCCCCTGGCTTGTGGGGTTGCAGAAGAAGCGGGAGGTAGTTATATATGAAGGTAGAGATCGGTTCCGTTCAGGCAGGTCGCTGGTTGGCGGGGATGCCGTCACAATGGGTGGCGCTCCTGCCACAGATGGGCAACTCGGAGCGGTAGAGCGAGTGGTGACTTGCGGGTATCGCGTAGCGGGTGTCATAAAACAATCGTCCTTTCAAATAGATGGTTGGAACCTGGGTTAAACAAAAACGCCAGCCGTGCGGGTATCCCGTGGCTGGCAGACGATCAAATTTCGAGAGCGGTGAAAGGGAGGGAAGTGTTACCGAAGGATCGGTGTTTCCGTCACTCCTTTTGCGGCCGGCGAATTAAAACAAAAGCCACGGGGCATGCGTGCGCCCGCGGCTGGAGTTCTCTTGTTCGGAGAAAGCTAAGAGCTCATCCCCGCACCTGGAGGCGCGCACATGCGAATGGATGGACGACAACTACCGATGCTGATGTAAACAAACTACGCCTCCTTTTGGTTGATTTGAACGGATAGAGTCTACCATTCGAAACGGGGAGCGTCAAGTAGAAAATCTGTTTTCCGGAAAAATCGCAACCTTTTTCCTCGAAATTCGCTATAGTTAACGTGCAATATTCGAGTGCCGTTCACCGAAAGGATGCAAACCATGCTTACCCGTCTTTCTACCAGTTGGGACCTGCTCAAAGCCAGCTTGCGCGTTCTGGCAGCCGATAAAGAACTGATTATCTTCCCGATCCTCTCGGCGGTTGGTATGCTGTTGGTCACGCTGACCTTTGCACTGCCGGTGTTGCTGTCGAGCTTTGTCGACCGTCTCTTTGTGGGCGGGCAGGTGGAGGCGCTTGGCCTGGCGGTGGCATTTTTGTTCTATCTGGTGCAGTATACGGTGATCTTCTTCGCCAACACGGCTCTGGTAGGCGCGGCTCTCATTCGCCTTCGTGGGGGCGACCCCACGTTGAGCGATGGCTTTCGCATCGCCGCCAGCCGGATTGGTCCGATCTTGGGCTATGCCCTGATCGCAGCGACGGTCGGGGTGATCTTGCGGGCATTCTCGCGGCGTAGCCGAGGCCTAGGACGGGTGATTGTCTCGCTGGTGGGTTTCGCCTGGAATGTGGCAACCTACCTGGTTGTGCCGGTGTTGGCGGTGGAAGACATCGGGCCGATCGACGCGATCAAGCGCAGCACACAGTTGTTGAAGCGCACCTGGGGCGAGCAGATCGCCGGGCACCTCGGCCTGGGAGCTGTTTTTGTACTGGTTTACCTGGTCGGAATCCTGTTGCTGGTCCCTGTGGTTTTCTTGGCGATCCAATTCCAATCCGTGGGGCTACTGGTTGGGGTTGGGGTGTTCTTCGTTCTGTTCGTGATGATCACCGGGCTGATCCAGTCCACACTGGAAGGCATCTACGTGGCGGCGGTCTACCAGTATGCGACGACCGGACAGGCGGGCGGTTTCTTCGACGAGCAGTTGGTGCGCGGTGCGTTCCGGGCGGAGACGATTGACCGGGGTTGACAAGGTGGAGAGGCCAACAGGACTGGCTGAAGCGGCTGCACATTCTTGGACAGAACGCGAACAAAGCTCAGTTTCCAGGCGTTCAACTCCGATGGTGATCCGACCCGGGATATTGGATTCCGAAGCACTATCCTATCCAGAATAGCTGATGGAGTGGGGAAAATCTTCCCTTAGCCAGTTGACTCCTTTGATGCTCAATTGTGGGAGCAATTTAATATTTCAACCCCCACACGGCCCTCCCATCTTCCTGACCCGCCTTCTCCTCCCGGTCACCCTGTCGGCGCAGTGCAGCGCTTATCGACCACATCTTTGGCTGAATGGGTCAGGGTCTCATAGACACCCTGGATCGGCCAACCGACCTGCTCCATCCCCAATAGCACCCCGCCCAGCACCGGTGGGACGGTCAATGGGAGCAACTCGGCTCGGGGGACGACTTTTCGCAGGGCTGCCCGCATCGGTTCGATCAGGAGCGGGCCGCCATCGTACAGACTGCCGACCTGAACGACTATAAACCGCTCCCCCTCGATCCGGATCTGGCGGATTACGCCCATAGCCAGATCGGCCAGGCTCTCACCTGCCCAGCGAATGACATCCTGCGCCACCGGGTCGCCGCTTTCGGCCACCTGGAATACGACTCGGGCAGCTTGCGCTCCGATATAGAGATGCCCCAGGGTAATCCCTTCCAACAACTCCTCACCGGTTTGAACGCCACATAACGCGCAGAATTCTTCCGTCAGCCGGGTGACTGGACCACGTAAGGACCAGGCGCGCGATACGCGCCGCAGCGCTTCCTCAACCATCTCCCCCGCCCCGGCACCTTCGCCCATGCCACTGCCCATCCCGGTGACATGCCCGTACTGGGAGTGCTGATTGCGGCCCCAGGCGTTGCAGCCGGTGCCCGCCACCACCGCCACCCCCCACCCCTCCTTGGCGCCGGCCAGCAGGCCGATGATGGCATCATTGACAACCTTGAAGGGAGCCTGCAGCCCCAAAGGCCGGATCGCTTCCAGCGTGGGCGCCAGCTCCGAGGCCCAATCGAACCCTCCCAAACCGAAACCAGCGCCTGCAATCCGGGACGCTGCGATCCCTGCCTGCTCCAAGGCTATACCGGCGGCCGCTTGCATAGCTGCGGACAGGCCGGTGTAGCCGACGACTTCGTGGTTGCCGGGTCCGGCCTGACCAAAACCGCACGCATTCCCGTCCTCATCCGCTATCAAAGCATGCGTCTTCGTACCGCCAACATCTATGCCAAGAAAGTAATTCTTCAATGGCAATTCCTTTCTACCGATTTCAATGCCAGTGGCATGTCGGGGAGCATAGGGTCAGTCCCAAAATTGGGGCAGGTAGGCCCGGTTCGTCTCCAATAGATCCTCCAGCACCGTCTGCACCTGGTCGGCGCTTGGACCCAGCGGATGGGACAGGAGGGCTTGATAAGCCAGCCGGCGATCTCCCGTCACGGCCGCTTCGGCGGTGAGCTGTTCGTAGGCTTTCACCTGGGCCACCAGACCGCTGCAGACGGGTGGAAGCGCTTCGGAGGGAACCGGATGAACTCCAGCGTGGTCAACACGGCAGGGCATCTCCACCACCCAATCGCCCGGCCAACCGGCCACCGCGCCTTGGTGGCGTGTGTTCACCACGTGCACCTCACCCAGATCGTTAAAATGGGCGTTGAGCAGTTGCGCGGCTACCGTGGAATAATACGCTCCCCCGCGTTTCATCAAGGCTGGCGGCGGGGTTTGCCGTTGCGGGTCGGCGTACGTGCACAAAAGTTCCTTTTCGATCTCCAGCACCTGCTCGCCGCGCGAGGGTGGCCAATCGCTCTGCTGGCGCGCCACGCGTTGGCTGGTATAGTAAAAATAACCGAGGTAGCCGTTCGGGATCATCCCCAGCGTTTCGACGGTGCGCACGTCCCATTCTGGAGTGAGTTCCTGCCTGAGCCAATCCAGGTAACCTGCAAATACCTGCGGCCAAATGTCCTGCCCATCCAGGGTCATGCCGCGGTACCAGGTGAGGTGATTCAACCCCAGGGTATCCAACACTACGCGCTCTGGAGATACTTCTATTCCCATTTGTTCCTGCAAGCCCCTCATCAGGCTCATCTGGGTGGTGAGGGCCGCATTACACACGCCAATCGAGGTCACCTGCGGGGCGAAGCGCTGCAGGGCTTCCGTGACCAGCCCGGAGGGGTTGGTGAAATTGACCAGCAGCGCCCCATCCGTCGTTTCGCGCACATCCCCGGCGATGCTCAGAATGACCGGGATGGTGCGCAGCGCTTTGGCCATGCCGCCCACTCCGGTGGTTTCCTGCCCGATCAGGCCGTGGCGCCGCCCCAGGTACTCATCGGCGATGCGCGCTTTCATCTGCCCCACCCGCAACTGGGTGAGGACGTAGTTGGCGCCACGGATGGCTTCGCGCTGGTTGTCGCTCAATACCACCTTAAAGGCGGCGCCCTGGGAGGCTGCCATCCGCCGGGCAAAACCGCCGACGATCTCTAAGCGTTCGGCGTCCGTGTCCATCAAACACAATTCCGTGATGGGGAGCTGGGCCTGGCGGGCCAGAAACCCGTTCACCAGTTCCGGGGTATACGTGGAACCCCCTCCAATTACCGTCACTTTCATAGCCTCGCCTCCGAGTTATCCTTATTGAATGAGTGCATTTCAACCGCCAAAACCGTCTCTTTTCCACATGGCAATCCGCTTATTTTCCTTACAGTGTGACCTTTACGGTACAACCGATTTCGAATAAACGCTGCCAGGGCAAGCAGACATCCGAAACACCAACGGACTTCAGCAGCCCCGATTCAATGAAGGGTCGACTCAAGCATTCCGCCTGCTTCTGGAGGCGACTGTCTACACTGGCAATCATCTTTTGCACAAGCTCGCCATCGGGAAGCCGTTCCTCACTTGGAAAAATTCCAAGTAAAGGTAAGTCTTCGATCATGCATCGTGTGCGCTCGACAGCCTGGTACGAATAATCGTCAAGGAATCGCAAAAACAGGAATTCAAGATGAGCAGCCGTTTGGTCCGCAGATGGGTTGCGCCGTAATGAAGCCAGGCGAATGACTGCTTGGGCAAGAACGGTTCCGAGGGTATTCCCGGCTGTATTCCAACCGCCAAACCCAATCAATTGTGCGATTTCTGAGTGGGTGGTGAGCTCTCCACTCAAGATCAGGTCTGCGCCGTTAACGAAAGCCACATCCGCAATCGCTGCAGGGATGCCTGCCCGTACGGTAGATACAATAGCCCGGGTGAATTCTTCAGGACTGCGAAGGGGGGTTTCCATCTCGCGTCTGGTCCATCTGAATGATTCATCCACGGCCAGCTTATCTGCATATGCTTGAAACTCCGTAGGTAATATTTGACGGAGCTTCTCTAAACCGGTCTGGATCAACCATTGATCTTCTGCATTGCCTTGCCGAATGGCTGGAGCATTGACGAAAAGGGTGAAATCCGCTTCTGCAGCCGAATCGACGACCACCCCATTCAAAGGGGCAAGGTGAGCCTTGATCAATTCTTGCATGGGGCGATCTTCATACTCCGTGATGATCGTGGCGGAGGACGAACTGCTGTAGCGTGGATAGACCCTCGGCGAGAACCCCTCCCATTGGCCTACCAGGCGGGCGAGTAAAATACAACCGATTTCGTCTGCCCCTGGATATGTAGTGGCGCGTCCGGTCAAACCACGCCGGCGGATTTCTGCCTGCAACCTATGCGCTTCAGTAGTATTCCAGCCATAATCGGCCGTATCATCCTGGGGCAGCAGCAGGTAATCGAGCACACCTTCATCTACCCAGTCGATCATCCGTCGATTAACGGCATGGTTACGCGCTCGTATCCCCAGATAATCGGTGTATACCTCAGCAGGGATGCCGACTTTAAGGTCATCCAGTTCTGCTTGTTCTTTCTGCGAGGCTTCACAGAACGCGTATTTGTGCATTAAATAGGAGAGCCGGAACATCCGAGCGCCATAGGTTCCCCAATAAGGCATCTCTTCTTCGCTTGAATTCGCACGGCAGACACGTTGAACGACGCTTGAAGCGACAATGGTTAATCCCGGTCGGGTAGCCTTGATTTCTCGCACAAGCTGAAGGTGGGAACAGATGTTTTCAAACGATTCATGCGATATTCGCATGCGGATTAATCCACCATAAGCCAGGGTGTCAATCGAGAGGAGAAGAGCATCGACTTCATTGCTCACTTTACGAAGCCATTCAATGATCTTTTCATGCTGTGAGTCGCGCCATGGATTTCCTAACCATTCCCGGGTTGGTACCATGGTAGCATACCCCGCCGATCGCGCCAGGATTTGCGGGTAATCATAATTTACTGGTCGGTCATCAAGGGGCAAGATGGCGATCTGTTTCATCATTTCTCCATGGCTACAAGTTCAATTAATGTCGGGTTATTGAACTCCCATTAGGTAGGGGGTGAAGATATGTGCGACTTGCAGATAGGAGGGGGTATCTGTAAGCGTAGACAAAGGCAAGGATGCTAATGAAAAGGCTCGATGAAGGGATTGGTATGTCGCCAGTCCTTCTGCCCCAGCAGTTAGGGCAGTCATTATCTCTTGTAGATCGGGGTTCCTCGCAGCATCCAGACAACCTAGTAAAGCTGTAACTTCTCGTACCGTGATCGGTTCATCTGGGCATAGACTGAGGCGCGAACCGCGGGCTGTTCCTGCCGCGAACGGAACACGCGTCAAGCAGGTCTGCAATGGGATGAAATCCGGCGACGAGGGACCAGCGTCCAGAGCCCATGCCAGTGGAATCCCTCGCTCCAGTAAGCGTTGTTGGAAGAAAGAACATATTTGCGAATCTGTAAAAACGCTGGCCGGTGTACAACCGTGCTCCAGGCAGAAGGCAGCCAGACCGCCTGCGGATTCCCCTGTATTCCATTCCACCGGGTGCAGCCGGTAAGCGCCGTTGGTGATATGGGTCACACTCAGGTTTTTGGCCGCCGCCAGAAGGTTGGGAACAGCCGGGGTGATCAAGGCGCCAAGTGGGATCTGATACGGCAGCGAAGGAGAGAAATGGTAATCTGGCGATTTTCCTCCAAAACAGGCATGCACATCGATGGGATACCAGCCCACGCCAACCGAATCCGGAAATGGGCGGGCGCGCGCGGCCCCGGAGCGATCCCGATCGGTAATATCCTGTTCCAGCACGCGTTCTACCCCAAGCATGCGGCGGGACTCGCGGATGTAAGGCGCTTTGGCAAAACCATCCGGGGTTCCGCTGGCCTGCGGGGCAAGGCGTAAGCCCGGGTAGCCACATCCAGAACCGTCATCCCGGGGTACTTCGGTTTGCAGGTAGTAAAGAAACGCTAAAGACAATGATTTCGCATCGGACAGGAGCTGCGCCCTCTCCCGGGGGGATGCACCAATCAAGTTCCCTGCTCGATAATCGTTCGAATCCCAATTGATCAACGCCAGGTCGTGCCCATCCTGGTCTTCGGAGAGTGCAGACACGTCCAATATGCGCCGGTAGGTCCAGAAGGTGTGCTGACCCGACCAGGATGGAGTAAACATGGGGTAGTGGATAGGAGCGCCACCCGCTTCACCGGGGACATCCAGGCTGAATGGTTGTGAATCCCTCCAATCGGCATAGCGAGCCGGTTTCGGGATGGTATGGTCTTCACCAGGGCAGTGTTCAAGAATGAAACAGCAGGTAAACGCTTGAACCTGCTCGGGGTGCGCACCATCTCGAGATGCGTTAGGTTCACCGGTATCCTCAATCGCCTCTGCACCCGTGGCGAACGGGATTTTGGCCAGCAGCAGCAAGTCACCCAATTCGGTGGCGTCAAGGAAATAAGCTGCCCGGATTGACAGGCTGGATTCGGATGGTCCAGCCAGGGTGATCGTGGCCAGCGAGCCGCCTACCATGCCTACCCTACTCGGAGTATGTTGTAAAAAGACACGTAACCGTTTGGCTGCGATGTGTGGCGCCAAGAGATCGGCTATCACTGCAACACCCACCTTGGGCTCGAAGCACAATGCCGAGACCCAGCCGCCGCCAGGGTTCTTCACCACCCGGCCATAACGCTCCTCATAAACCCGGCGTATTTCCTCGCGGAAGCGATAATACGTGCGAGTACCGCCGAAGGTCTCGATATGTTCATGTTCATCCAAGGCTGAAACGAGCTGGCTGGTAGCCTGACCACCAAGCCAGTCAGAGGCTTCCGTCAGGATGACGTGCGCGCCGCTTTCACATGCAGCCAGTGCAGCCGCCACACCACCCAGCCCGCCGCCGATCACAGCGATATCGCATTCAAGTATTGAGGATGTTTCCATTGAGTATAACTTGGGTTTTCATTATTGATCCCATTGAGATTCGCCGTAAAGGATTCCCATATTTTGTCCACTTGCGTATTGTAACGATTTGCTGTAAAATTACAGCAAATCCACAGTAATTTTACCACGGAAAAGCAAATGGCTAAAACAACTATTAAGGACGTTGCTCAAAAAGCGGGGGTCTCGACGGCTACGGTGTCCCGCGTGTTGCGCAAAAAGGGCCCGATCAGTGAGAAGACCGGGCAAATGGTGCTGCAAGCAGCCCGAGACCTGCAATTCTCCGTTTCGACGCCTGGATGGAGAAGTCCCTCCGGAACGCACCGAAACCTGGGAATGCTCATTGCCGGGGTTGAGAACGGACTTCAGCAAAACAGCTTTTTCGCCGAAGTGGTGGCTGGCGCTACGATCGAGGGTGACCGGCGCAATCTGACTATCTCCATTGCACCTCTTTCAACCGACATCCTGGCCCAACCCATGATGCTCCGCCAGGGTCGGGTGGATGGATTGATCGTAGCTGGCGTCCCTATCCCGGATGAACAAGTGATGGTCCTTAGCCAGGCGCCGGTTCCTACCGTCTTTATCGGGCGATATCTGGACCATTATCCCTTGTCCTACGTCTCGCCTGAGAATCTGGAGGGGGGGCGGATGGCGGCGCTTTATCTGAAAGATCTCGGCCACTGCAACGTTGCCATCCTTTCCGGGCCGGCTTCCATTAAAACCTTCAACGACCGCCTGCGCGGTGTGCAGGAAGTATTTCGCGATTGTGAACTCCCCGTCTTTCTGCGGGATTCGTTTGACGAGGTTGCCGGTTACGAATCGGTATCATCCCTCATCCAGAGCAGCAAACCGTTTACGGCAGTCCTGTCCTTGTCCGATTGGATGGCCTTTGGAGCCCTCCGCGCACTGCGGGAACATGGTTTACGCGTACCCGAGGATGTGAGCGTGATCGGTTTTTCGGATCTGCCAACGGCTGAGATCAATGACCCCCCCCTCACGACGATTCATATTCCCCAACGTCAATTGGGCGCCCTGGCTGTGCATCTGGCGCATGCTTTGATCGAAGGCGAAATCCTTGCACCGGTAGGCATGATCGTTCCCCTAAGTCTGGCTCAACGTGCTTCTACCGCTCCCGCTCGGGAGCTGACGCATGCCTGAAGCGGATGTGATCGTATGTGGAGCAGGTCCAGCCGGGATCACCGCTGCTTTAGCTGCGGCAAGAAATGGCGCACACACCATATTGATCGAGAAGTACGGCTTTGCCGGGGGCGCATCTACCGGAGCCCTGGTGTATCCCTGGATGTCGTTTCACTCCAGCCAGGGTGAACAAGTCATCGGCGGTATCGCTCAAGAGATCGTGAGTCATCTAATCCAGCGCGGCGCCTCCCCTGGACATCTGAGGGATACGATTGGTTTTGCCTACAGCCTCACCCCGTATGATTTCGATGCATATAAACTTCTGGTTGATGAGCTGCTGATTGAAGCCGGGGTGGAACTTGCCTACCACACTTTGGTTACCCGCGTTGTGGTGGATGAAAACCGCATTGAGGCTTTGATTACCTCTGTTATGGGCGTTGACACCTCCTTCTCAGGGAAAGTGTATATCGATTCAACCGGGGATGGCGAAGTGGCTGCTGCGGCCGGCGTACCCTTTCAAAATGGCCGCACTACGGATGGTCGGGCGCAACCGATGACCATGAATTTTGTAATGGAAGGAATTGACCTGGCCGAGGTCAAGCAGTACATGCAGGCACATCCCGAGGAGTTCCACCCAGGGAGTTTGATTGCCGAACTGGACCACCTTCCACTCACGGCCGTGTCGGGTTTCTTTGACCTTTGGAAACGCTACGGCCCACCAGAAATTCCACGCGACCGGGTTTTGTTCTTTCCTGGTATCCACCCCGGACAGGTGGTGGTTAACACCACGCGCATGTTGAATTACGACGGCACCCTCTGCCCCGATCTCACCCGAGCTGAAATCGAAGGTCGGAAACAGGTTCACTTACTGGTCGAATTCTTCAGAGCTCATGTTCCCGGGTTCAACAGCGGTTATTTGGTGCGCACACCCACCCAGATCGGGGTCCGGGAGACACGTCACATCGCCGGGGCATACACCCTGACGGCTCGAGATATCCTGTCAGCCAGGCGTTTCCAGGATGGAATTGCCCGGAGCGGCTATCCTCTGGATGTGCACGACCCGGATGGTGAATCTCTCTCTAGCGATCGAATCCCAGGTGGCGGGTGGTATGAGATTCCTTATCGTTGCCTGCTCCCTCAACGGATGCGGAATTTGCTTGTCAATGGACGTTGCGCTTCAACCACCCATACCGCTTCTTCTTCGGCGCGCCTGACTCCAAGTTGCATGGCGATCGGCCAGGCTGCGGGAAGCGCGGCTGCCCTGGCCGTCAAATATCGTCAGGCGCCCTCCTCGGTGGATGTTGGCCAGTTGCGCTGCTTATTACGAAAACAAGGAGCCATCTTAGGCTAACCCGATTGGGTCCTGGTAGCCGAACACGGTTCTGCGCCAGAGGATTGGGCCAGTTCCTGCGATAAAGCGCTACCCTCCGAGCTTGCACTCTCGGCCATTGAAGGAGGTGGTATAAGGTACAAATCATCGTTACGCAAAGGTCAGTTCATGAACCTATCCAACCAAAATAATACTGGAGGAAGAGAATGAGTAAGATCCGTTTGTCCGTAATGTCGTTCTGTGTTTTGGCGGCGATGCTGCTGGGCGCGTGCGCTCCTGGGGCAACCGCGACAACTGCCCCAACCCTTGCTGCCCCTGAAGCCCCCACCATGGCGGCTGTCAGTGAAACACCGGTAGTCACCCCGGAATCTGCTGCAACCGTGGTTGCTCCCACTCCTACTGCCGTACCCGTCACCTCGGGTGAGGTCAAGGGGATCCTGCCTAAGGGTGATGGCAAATTAAACCTCTGGATTGCAGGGAATGGTCCCGACGTGCAAAAGGCTTTCGATGATGTCATTGCAAACTTCGAAAAAGACAATCCTGGTTTCAAAGTCACCGTCCAGTACATCGGCTGGGGCGATATTTCTACCAAGCTGACCACCGCTTTCGCGGGCAACGTGGGGCCGGACGTATTCATGCACGGTGTGGCTGCCAGCGCCGGGTTTATGTCTAAAAGCCAGATACTCGACCTGACCCCGTATTTTCAGGGGATGCCCGATAAAGACGATTTCTACCCTGCGATGATAAAAGCTGGAACCGTGGATGGAAAACTGGCCATGATGCCGGCGGAAGTTACCAATTACATGTTGATCTACCGCAAAGACCTCTACACGGCAGCTGGATTGGATCCCAATAGTCCTCCCAAAACCTGGGAAGAATTAATCGCGAATGCTCAGAAGTTAACCAAGTCGGACGCTAAGGGAATTACAGTTGCCGGATTGCAACTGCCCTATAATGACAACGCCGATTGTGAAATGGCTTTTGCGCCGATCCTGCGTACGTATGGCGGTGATTTGATGAACGCTGATGGTAAGTCTGTCGCCTTCAATAGCGACGCCGGAAAACAGGCTCTTCAGCTTTATGTTGATATGGTACAAGAGCAAAAAGTTTCCTCGATTATTGATCTGCCCGGAGATCCGAACGCCTCCTTACTCGGGCGCGGCGCTGCTGCCCAGATTATCAGCGGTCAGTTTGACCTGGCCGATATCAAGGCTAATATGCCGGATATCTACAAAGAGATCGGCGTTGCCTTGCCACCCGTTGGCCCAAGCGGCAAACCTGTCACTATGTCATCTTTCAGCGGCTTCATGATTGGGAAAGACGCCAAGAACCCTGCCGACGCCTGGACCTTGCTGAGCTACCTCGAGACCCCCGCATCTCTCACAAAGATCGACAGCGCTTCCCTGTTCCTCGGTCCACGTCAATCCATGGCCACGGCCGATTACGTAACCGCCGACCCGTTATTCAAAGCATTTTCGGATGGCCTGCAGTATGGCCAGGGAAACCCTAATGTACCCGCGTGGATCCCGATCCGCAATGCCCTCGGTGAGCAAATCATCGCTGCACTGAATGGGAAAGTTACGGTAGCCGATGCCCTTAAAGCGGCTGAAACCACTTCCAATGAGGCGATCAGCAAGCAATAACGCGGGTATCCTCGTTTATTTAATTCCCGCCGGGGTAATAATCCCCGGCGGGAAATCGGCCCCCTCGCCATGAAAGGTTGGATGATGACTGCAACATCCCCCCTAGTAACTCTTCCACACCGGTGGCGCATGCGTAATACGACCCGGCAGGCAATTTGGGGATACATTTTCATCCTTCCCGCGATGATCTTCTTCCTGATCTGGGTGGTGCTCCCGCTTGTTACGGCGGTAGGGATGAGCTTTACAGACTACAATGCAGCCACAGCTCATTTCATTGGTTTAGAGAATTATCTGGATATTTTCCACAGGCCCGAGACTTTTATAGCTCTCTGGAATACCATCCAGTTTGGCTTGGAACTGATCCCTCTCAATATCGTCATTTCCTTATTCCTGGCCATCCTGGTGGATCAGAAACTCCGCGGGATCACGTTCTTCCGCACGGCATATTATCTGCCCGTCTTGACCTCCCTGGTTGTGGCCGGAATTGTATGGAGCGCCCTATACGATTATCGCGCCGGACCGATCAACGCGATCTTGGGCTGGTTCGGGTTGCCAGCTCAACAATGGTTGACCGATGCTACAACGGCATTGTCTTCTGTTGTGATGGTGCGGGTGTGGAAAGGGGTGGGCTTCAATATGATGGTCTTCCTGGCGGGATTGCAAGGCATCCCAACCGAATTATACGAAGCTGCCATGATGGACGGAGCGAAAGCCTGGAATAGATTGCGCTATATCACTCTACCGATGCTGATGCCCACCACATTCTATGTTTTCGTAATGGCCTGCATCAGTTCGTTTCAAGTGTTTGGAGAAATCTATGTGATGACCAAGGGCGGACCAGCAGGAGCCACCAAGACCCTGATCTACCTGATCTGGGAGCAAGCGTTCGAGTATTCAAATTTGGGGTATGCTTCTGCATTGGCAGTGGTTTTGTTGTTGCTTGTCGGCGCGATCGCCTTCTTTAACCTGTATTATGTCAACCGTTACGTGACGTATGACCAATGAAGAATAGACCTTATTCTATCCTGCTGTCGAGTGTTGCCCAACAGGTCGCGAAGTATGTTTTGTTGGTGGCCGTCGCTATCCAACTGGCCTTGCCATTTTATTACATGGTGACCACTGCCTTCAAGAGCAGTAAAGAGCTCTACTCTGGCGTAATGGTGTGGGTCCCATCCAGCCTGAATATTACCAACTTCTTGAAGGCATTTCAAGCTGCTCCTTTTGGACTGTATATTCTCAACACGCTCGTGGTAGCTCTGATTGTCTCAGCAACAACCATCATCTTATGTGCATTGTGTGGATATGCGTTTGGTAGGATTGATTTCCCCGGTCGGGAAACGCTTTTTGTCCTCTTAATCCTGGCCATGGCATTGCCTTCTGAAGTCACCCTCATCCCACGCTTCTTGATTGCTAAAAACTTCCCCTTCTTTGGCGGCAATAGCCTGTTCGGCCAGGGTGGGATCGGGTTGGTCAATAGCTATGCCGGTTTAATCATTCCGAACTTGATGAGCATCTATGGGGTTTTCTTACTGCGCCAATTCTTCCGCACCCTAACCAACGAACTCGAAGATGCCGCACGGATCGACGGCGCCTCTGAGTTTGGCATCTTCTGGCGGGTGATGCTGCCATTAGCCAAAACCGCTTTGATCACGCTGGGGATCTTTACCTTCACCGGCCAGTGGGACGAATTTATCTGGCCACTCGTGATTCTCAACGATTCCCATAAATACATCGTGCAGTTAGGTCTGTCGGTTTTCTTCAGCGAGCATCACGTGGATTGGGGACCATTGATGGCCGCATCCACCATCGTTAGCCTGCCTGCCATCTTCATATTCATCTTTGGTCAGCGGTACATCGTCAAAGGGATTGCAACGACTGGAATAAAAGGCTAAGAGGATCAAAAGATATGGCTGCGTTTAAAGTCCTGCTTAATCAAGTCGATGCAAGAATACGCCCGATGGTATTGATCGCCAGCCTCCCAAAGAACGACCCGGAGCTGGCCTTGGCCGCCCTGGAAGGCGGTGCGGATGTCGTAAAGTTCCATTTAAACGTTCACCACCATGCCAGTGATACCCATTTTGGTACATTGGAACAAGAACGGTCGGCAATCGAGAAAATCCTGGAGATCTGGAAAGGGAAACCTGCCGGGGTAGTGCCCGGGGGATCGGCAGAGATCGATGCCGAAACACTGTCAGCCCTCCCCGGCTTGGGGGTATGTTTTCTTTCGCTCTACCTGCGGCACGCAAGGGTGGGCGCCTTACCCGCCATGCAGCAGGTCGACCGAATGCTGGCGGTTTCTTACCAGGACAGTTGTGAGATCATCGGTGCGCTCGATCGTTTGCCAATCCAGGTCTGTGAAATGTCAATCATGCATCCCAATTCGTATGGCCAGCCGTTCACGTACCATGACCTGGCCTGTTACGCTGCAATTTCGGAAAGAACCCATCTGCCGTTGGTAGTACCCACCCAACATCGGATCACTCCGCAGGCTGTGGAAGATTTACTGTGGGTGGGGGTTTCTGCGGTAATGATTGGCGCAGTGGTGTCCGGTAATACGCCAGAACAGTGGAGAGAAGTAACCAAATCCTTCCGGAAGGAAATGGATGCAGTATGGCGATGAAAAACCTCCGGCTTGCCATGCTACCACTGGATGACCGCCCACCGACATTCCACTTTCCCCAGCAGATAGCAGCCATTGCCGGACTGGAAATGAGCGTTCCGCCGCGCAACCTTCTGGGGAACTTCCTTAAGCCCGGGAATTCGGCAGCCCTCTCCGATTGGTTACTCCAACAATGTAGCAACGTCGACGGCATCTTAATTGCGGTGGACATGCTCGCTTATGGCGGGTTGGTGGCTTCCCGTTCTCCGACCACCCCATTAAGCGAGGTTATTGATAGGCTGGAGGTCTTGCGAAAGATGAAGATGGAGAACCCGCAGATCCAAATCCTGGCAGCCAGTGTGATCTTACGGATTTCTATCACAGCCTCGGATGCCTTGATGGCGCGCCACTATCGCCGCATCATACGCTTCTCAGAATTGAGCTATCTGGTTAAGGTTGAGAAACGTGAGGACTTGCTCGAGGATTACTACCGGATAGTCCGTTTAATCCCCACTCCCCTACTCCAGGGATACCTGGCGGCCCGGCAGCGCAACCATGCGGTCAACGCCAGGATGGTGCACATGCTGGCCGATGGCACCCTGGATGAGCTCATTCTATTGCAAGAGGATGCCAGCGTGGTTGGACCTCACCTGGTCGAACAACACAAGCTGCGCGAAATGGCAGCCGCGTTGGGGGTGGAGCAGCGGGTCAACATCTACCCCGGGGCGGATGAGGGTACCCAGACTTTACTTGCGCAATGGATCAACCGGGCAGCGTCGCCGATGATTGGCGTCGTATTCACTTCAGAAAAAGCTGCCGAAAAAGCGGTCCCTTATGAAGATCGACCTCTGCGCCAGACGGTATTGAACCACCTGGCTGCGGCTGGTTGCAGATTTATCGAAGATCAGGAAACCGATGTCATCTTATGGGTACATACACCCTGCCGCTCGGTTGAAGTGCATAAAACTGCCGACAAGATCAAGCGCATGATCCTTCAGGGAAAGACAGTCGGCTTAGCCGATGTACGCTATCCCAACGGTAGTGACCCTGCATTGATGGAGGCATTATGCCAGAGGGATATGCTTCCCCGTTTGGGTGCTTACGCCGGTTGGAATACAGCGGGGAACACCATAGGTACGACCATTTCGCAACTATGCGCCTGGTTATCCGTGGGGCAAGGGCATTCGGGCGAGAAGAACCGTCAGGCACAATCGGCTTTCCTTTGGGAACGGATGGTTGACGATTGGGGCTACCAACGCCTCCTGCGGCCTGCTTTGGAGAAGGAACTCCGCGAGAGAGGCCTGGATCCTTTGAATCTTGGGACAAACAAGGAAATGGTGGAACAGATCATCGATCAAAGACTAGGCGAGTGGGCAGAGAATCTCTATGCGTGTAGTGGATGGGGGCTGTTTGCGCCTATGCTTTCAATCAAACTGCCCTGGCCGCGTACTTTTGAAGTGGACGTGTCCTTTCAGACCCAAAAGGTTACAAAACCATTATGAATGAGACCTCAACCCAAATACTCATCGTCGGGGGTGGATTGGGCGGTGTGGCTGCCGCTTTATCCGCCTTGCGTATGGGACGCCAGGTCATCCTTGTCGAAGAAACCGATTGGCTCGGTGGACAGATGACCGCCCAAGCAGTACCGCCGGATGAACACCCGTGGATTGAGTCGACCGGTTGCACAGCCACAT
The DNA here is from genome assembly GCA_028714615.1 of Anaerolineaceae bacterium. Next base: position 20,764 of record JAQTMA010000007.1, read on the forward strand.
ACCGGCGACTGCGCAACGGGATCCGCGATTTTTATCGACAGTATTACCCCTTGAAGGCGGAAGTCGCTGCTAACCCAAGATTTAATCCCGGTCAGGGGGATGTTAGCTTCCTTTGCCACGAACCGCGGGTATCTCTGGCCGTGATCCAGGCGATGCTTCTACCTTACCAGGCAGGCCTGCAATTACAAATTTACTTGAAATACCGTCCCGTAGAAGTTGAAAGCCAGGGAGATCGCATTCAAGCGGTGACGCTCGAAAATGAGCAAACTCATGATCGGATTATCATCCATGCCGATTATGTTCTGGATGCAACAGAGCTCGGCGATCTCTTACCACTGGCCAATGTGGAACACATATGTGGAGCAGAAAGCCAAGCGCAGACCGGAGAACCTCATGCGCTTGTGGGGGCGCCTGACCCATTGGACCAGCAGGCAATCTCGGCATGTTTTATTGTGGATTTCAATCCCGAAGCCGATTTCACCATTGAAAAACCACCTGAATATGAGTTTTGGCGCAACTACCAGGCCGATTTTTGGCCTGCTCGTCAGTTAAGCTGGTCGTATGCAGACCCCATCAGTCTCGAAATCATCACTCGCCCCATCTTCGATGGTCCAACTGACCGATTAGTTGCAGCGGATCTGTGGCATTATCGCCGGATTTTTTTCCGGCAGAATTATTCGCAAGGGAGTTTTCCATCTGACATGACGGTGGTTAATTGGCCGCAAACCGATTATTGGCTTGCACCCCTGGTTGGGGTTCCGCCTGAAGATGCTAGAATGAATTGCGAACATGCCAGGCAACTGTCATTATCCTTCCTTTATTGGATGCAGACGGAGGCACCTCGTGCAGAAGGCGGTTATGGATATCCAGGTCTGAGACTGCGCAAAGATGCCGTGGGCACCCAAGATGGATTGGCGAAATCGATTTACATCCGCGAAAGCCGGCGGATTCAAGCCGAGTTTACCGTGTGTGAACAGCACGTGGGTGTATCAGCCCGTAAAGGTATGCAAGGAGCTGAACCGTTTGCTGATTCTGTCGGCATCGGAGCATACCGCATTGACTTGCACCCGAGTACCGCATTCCGTACGTATATCGATATTCCAAGTTGGCCGTTCCAGATTCCTCTCAGGGCATTGATCCCGATCCGCGTTAAAAACCTGCTTCCGGCGTGCAAGAATTTAGGCGTTACCCATATCACCAACGGTTGTTTCCGAGAACACCCCACGGAGTGGAACATCGGCGAAGCCGCCGGGGCTCTGGCAGCCTTCTGCTTGATGCATGCTTGCACACCGCACCAAGTCAGCCACGAGCCCACATTCCTGGACGCATATCAACAGGTGCTCGCGGATGATCTGGATATTCAACTCGCGTGGCCAGAACGTATCCGCCTGGCTTGCCCAGATCAACCGATATCACTTCCCTAATAAGATGCCTCATGACTGACCATCCCATCCAAAAATATTTTGTCAAAGGTTTGATTGTCTCCTGCCAGGCGCTTGAAAATGAACCTCTTTACGGTTCAGGGCACATGGCCGCTATGGCGAAAGCCGCCTGTATGGGCGGAGCTGTTGCGATTCGCGCCAACACTCCGAACGACATCATTGCCATTCGAAAGGCCGTGTCACTTCCGATTATTGGACTATATAAACAGGAGAGACCTAACTTTGAGGTGTATATCACCCCGACCCTTGAACTTGCTATTGAGGTTAGTCGGGCTGGAGCGGACATCATTGCCATGGATGCAACTTTACGAACCCATCCAGATGGCAAGAGCGCATTTGAGTTAATTACTGAGATTCGGTCAGTTACCCACAAACCCGTTCTGGCGGATATCGATTGCCTGGCATCGGCCCTGGCAGCAGTCGATGCAGGCGCAGACGCCATCTCCACAACTCTATCCGGTTATACAAAGGAGTCTCCAATAAATACTGGCCCGGATTTTGACTTGATCGAGATACTTGCCAAGAAAATGTCGATTCCGGTGATTGCTGAGGGACGTTTCTGGACCATTGACGAGGTCAACCACGCTTTTGATTTGGGTGCATTCGCAGTGGTAATCGGCGCAGCCATAACGCGCCCGCAGTTGATCACCCAACGGTTCGTAGATGGGATTCGCATCAATGCGAAGATGAGGGAAAAATGATTGTTGGCGCAGTTGATATCGGTGGTACGAAAATTGCGGTGGGTCTGATCGATGAACAGGGTACGCTGCTCGCCAAAAAAACCATGGAAACCCTCCCCAGGGAAGGCTTATGTACGGCGGTAGAACGTATAATCGTGGCCTTAACCAAGCTTCAGAGGGAAGCAGGCATCAAGATGCACGGAATCGGGGTTGCTTGCACAGGGCGAATTGATCCGTTGACAGGCGAATTGAGCGCCAGCAATTTCTTGCCTGGGTGGGAAGGAATCGGTCTCGTACACGGTCTTGCGAATAACTTCAACCTCCCGATAGCTATGGAAAATGACGCCGATGCCGCTGCACTGGCGGAATGTCGCTGGGGAACGGGTCAGGGCCGCAAAGTATTCATTTACTTGACGGTAAGCACGGGGATTGGCGCAGGGCTATTGCTTGATGGACGTTTGTATCGGGGTGTCGATGGCGGGCACCCTGAAATGGGGCATCATACGATCGATCCCTCGGGTCCGTTGTGTGGCTGCGGTTCTTATGGCTGCTGGGAAGCTTTCGCATCCGGCCCAGCCATGGCAAGCTGGTATGGATCGCATCTTGCTTGCGCGAAAGCTAACCGGCCAGGGGTGGATGCCCATTATATTTGCGACCTATCACGTACAGGAGACCGCCTTGCACAAAAAGCAGTGGATCGCGAAGCCCAATACTTAGGGATCGGAATGGCGAACCTGACAACGCTCTTTGCCCCTGAATGTATCGCGTTGGGGGGAGGAGTCATGAAATCCTGGGACCTCTTCGAACCCACCGTCCGCCAGATCATAAAGAACCAGAGTAGATTGATTCCATCGGAAAAGACCAGGATTGCCCTGGCCCGCATTGGGGAAGATGTAACCCTAATCGGAGCCGGACAGGTGTGGTTCCATCGATATTCAACGCATTAATAGCTGCTCGGCGCGTGCCAGGTCATCGTCGATGATGTTATGGGAGATGCGGCAGTAACGGGCAATTCGTGGGTTGGTGGTGTTCTAGGTGCAAGGTAGGTAGAGCGGATTGCTTGCACCAATATCAAGGAGCACCATTGACAGGATTCGCATGAGCACCCTCTCTTCTACCCTTACGGCGCAATTCTGCTTCCGACAACCAGAAGGGTCAAAAGGTCGGTTCGACACCTGCAAGGTAACTGTACGCTTCTGGATGCGCCGTTTTGACCACCAGGGACCATCGGGGTTGTGGAATGAGCCGCGCAGCGGCTGGCCCCTCAAAGCAGGCGAAACTGTGCGTACTATGTTGAAGGACTTGGTCGATCAGGACCCGTAGGGTAGCGGGTATCTGGCTACCTTCTGGACGGTGGCGATGCTGCTGGTCGTTTTAGCGCTGCAGGCGAGCCTGACCTCGAGTACACTGTGCAATACTTTGCACCAATTGGGATTGTGTTGGCGGCGTCCCCGCCTGGTCATGCCCCTAAAGACCGATCCAGAGAAGGCCGTCAAGCAGTGGAGACTGGCACAAGGCGTGATCGAATCCACCACCGATACAGCGATTCTGTATGTCGTCGAGTCGCGCATTCAACCCATGCCCTTTCTGCGGGCGATGTGGTATTGGGTAGGCTAGCATCTGCGCGTGCCGACCCCAGGTACCAATGACAACCGCATGCTCTTTGGCGCACTGAACGTTCGCACCGGCAAATGAATCCTGTCTTCATCTGCCTGGGCTGGACTTGGTAATGACTGAGCCGAAAACCACGGCCTCCCGCCGTAAAATTCACCTGCCCGATTTTGTCTACCAGACGCTAGAGGTCCACTGCGATAGGCGCAAGGAGGCCTGGGGGTTCGTGTTTACCACCGCGAGCGGTAGGCCTTCACCCCGCACAATATAACCCGGGGCTTTCAGGAGCAGCAGGCGTGGGGCAATTTCCTGCGCATCCGCTTCCACGACCTGCGCCCCACCGTCATCAGTAATCTACAGAACGTGCTCAAGCTTTCTCCCAGCCTGGTGCAAGCCTACGTGGGCCACGTCACCCCCTGGCTGACCCTAGAATTCTACTCGCATACCACGGCCGCAATGGAAGCGGAAACCGTCGGGAGCATGGACCAGCTTCTTGCTTGACCAGTTTGGGACTAAACCAATTTTCGTGGGGTAGGGTGTCAAAAGTTTGGGAGTTGTGGTAAAATCTGGGCGTCTAGAAATCGGTCCCAGGATGAGTGGTTCATTATCAAAAGATATGTTCAAAAAGTAAGCCTGAAGTATGCCTTAGCCGTAGGATTCTCCTCGAGGGATTGGAGAGGGCAAAGGCGGGCGACAGACGGGGCATGCAATTTCAAGCTTAAAATGGAACAATTTGGGGACAAAAGAGGTAAAGGACACACTGGTCCACTAGCTCAATGGCAGAGCAACTGACTCTTAATCAGTGGGTTCAGGGTTCAAGTCCCTGGTGGATCACCATATCTGGGGGGTAGAAATCGAAATTGTATCACCGGTGGGGGGAGCCTGCAAACTTCGCAGGCTCTTTGGATTCGCGTGCTTATCCTTATTCTCCCCTCGTGCTGGAATTTCTCCCCCT
>JAQTMA010000007.1:25551-41360 GCA_028714615.1 Anaerolineaceae bacterium
CTAAGTAACAATTCTCCCTTGCGAGTTTTCTCTCGGATTAAGGAATTCTCTTTGGCCATTTGCCGGATGAGTTGGATTGTTTCGACCGAAATCTTTGGATTTTTTTCGGCTATTGTCGCAAATAGTAAGGAAACTACTCTCGAGGCCAGCGAAGGTGTGTGTCCGGCTGAACAATGTGAAGAGCTTGTTTCCAAATCCGGGTACTGTGGGCGAGCAGATGAAGCCAGAAAAGATCGCGATGGGTAATACGAAGTTGCTTTACCTGCCGGGCGAGTACAATCAACTGCTGACCAAGGACAGCATTTTCGATAACCAGATCGGAACGACTGCGGGTTAAGTTTGATAGGATTCCTGAGATCGAAGATTGGGCGGCAGGTTTTGCCCATTGTTTGATAAGCAGTTGAATCCAGATAATAATAGGTGACTAGAAGAAGGACATAATCATCATGCTTTCCAATCAAGTCATGAGAGGATGGGGAAGCAGCATGATACCCCAGTATAGTGGCAGCTTCAATTAGTAGATCATGAATCCGAGCGGATGGCCCAAGTAGCCAGTAAAGCAGACCCCAAAGGTGATGCGCCCTTACGATGAACTATTAGCTTTTAAATTATGTCAATGCAAAGTAGAAATGTCCCCTATTGTGCAAAGTAGAGATGTCCCCTTTGGCAAGGGTGGATCAACTTGGGTGGTAAAATCCTGATACTCGTGCGGAGGGTAGTAACTAAATACTTGACAAGAAGCGCATAATCCTTATAATGGAATTACCGCCAACGTTGGCGCTAACGATGGCGAACGAACCAATCCAGATTCTTTTTATTTACAATAAGAGGTACTTATGAGAACTACCTTGAAGGATGTGGCGAATCAGGCAGGGGTTTCCATTCGGGCAGTCTCTCGGGTGATCAACAACAAGGGAGAAGTAAGCGCAGAAACCCACCAGCGTATTGCAGACGCCATTCAGCAGCTTGATTACCGCCCAAATCAATTGGCACGCAGTTTAATTACTGGCAAAACTCTGTCAATTGGAATCATCATCCCTGATATCACCGATCCTTTCTTTCCGGAATTAATCTTAGGTGCTGAAAGCATAGCCCGAGAACGTGGCTATAACATCTTTTTATGCAATGCTAACCGTCAACCAGAACTTGAATTGATTTACATCGATCTGCTAAGCCAGCGACAGGTGGATGGATTTATTATTGCAGGCAGCCGCCTTGATCAAGCGAACCTGATTACTGCAACTCAACATCACCACGCAGTTATCCTTGCACCTTATGCTCTCCCGGGAAAGATTATCTTTACCATCGATGACTTCGATGGTGGCCGGCAAATCGGTGAATATCTCATAGATTTAGGTCACAAGCGAGTAGCCTACGTTGAAGGTACCTGGTCAAGGGGTTATCAAGGTAGATATGCGGGTTTGACCTCAGCTTTTGAAGGAAAAGGTATTGCCAATGCCGTCGTAATGACTTCGGTTTTTCCGGCGAGAATCGATAGCGCGTGCCAGGCAACTCGAGAACTTCTCAAACGAGAACCTCAAATCACTGCCCTGGTTGGCTATAACGACATAGTAGCGCTTGGTATCCTTCAAGCCTGCCGGGAGCTTGGGAAGAATGTTCCAGAGGAGATTTCTGTTGTTGGATTTGACGATATTCCTGAAGCAAGCCGGACGATCCCTGAATTGACTTCTGTACATATTGATAGGCTAGACCTGGGGGGAAAGATGATGCAATTTTTACTCGATGAGATTGCCGGGAAATCGCTTAGCAGTGAGCGAGTGGTAATCAAGGGCCAATTAATTAAACGCGCCAGTAGTGCTCAAGTCCCATTGGCCAAATAATCAGATGATCTACTGCAAAAGAGAATCAAATGATAAATCAAAAAATTGACATGATGCCTCAGTTGATTGATTTGCATGACCACAAAGCCCTGTTTGTAAACGGAAAACCATATCTGATATTAGGGATCCAGTTGGATTGCGATGATTGTTTTTCGTTTGAACCCATCGACACTCTTTTTCCACATGCCAAAGAAATGGGGTGTAATACAATCCAACCCCTCCTTTATTGGAGAACAATCGAACCCGAAGAAGGTAAATACAATTTCGTTTTGTTGGATCATCTGCTCGAACAGGCCAGGAAAAATGGTTTGAAGATAGTCCTTAACTGGTTTGGCACATATAAGAATCAAGTCCTTTTTTATGCTCCAGACTATGTGAGAACAGATCCGGTCAAGTATCCTCGAATGCAATGGGTAGGGGGGAATCAAGCTTACAACTGTAGTTGCCCTACAGCTCTCTCCACTTTCCAAAAAGACAAAGCGGCAGTGGTTGCCGTTTTCCAACACCTTATGGAAATCGATGTCGACCAGCACACGGTGATTGCTTTCCAGATCGAGAATGAATCCGGCCTTTTGGCTAGCGATCGTTGTTACTGTCCAAGATGCAATGAAAAATTCCTGGTAGAGAAGTGGGAAGAAAAATATATGCAGCGCGCTGCTGAAGCATTTACTGCTCAATGCATCGCCCGCTTTGAAGATGATATTGCCAAGGAAATTAAGGCGATCTATCCCTTACCTTTATATGTCAATGCTGCTCCCCCAAGGCCATACAAATGTGAGCAACCCGGGCGTAATTATCCTTCAGGTGGGCCAGTACCCAATGTATTCGATATCTATAGGAATGAACTTACATCAATTGATTTTATTGCGCCCGATATTTATGATCATGGCTATCAAGCTTTTCACGCTCTATGTGATCAATACTCATCCTGGGTAGGTCATCCCCTGTATATTGCTGAACATTCTACCGGCAAAGGCTCAAGGGCTGAAAAGAATGTATTCTATGCCATTGCAGAGTATTCGGCGATTGGGTTTGATCCTTGGTCTATTGACCGCTCATTTCCAAATGAGTTTTCTACCCCTCTGGTTAATTATAGCAATGGTAAGTGGAGCGAGGAGGCTTTTCGGTTAAAGGAATCTTATAAAGCACTTGGAGACGCAATATTTCCCATTGCTACTGCCCAAAATACCTCAAAGCTTAGACATTTCGTTCAAGAATCTGGCGATAAAAGCGCTTTGGTTCGTTTTGAGAACATTTATATCGAAATTGATTATATGAATGAGCTCGGCGATTCGCGCGGGATTGTTATTCAGGCAGCCGACACTGAATTCATCTTTGTTGGGATAGATTTTAAAGCGGGCTTTTTTCTGGATCGCTTGAAGCGAATTGATATTTCCAAGGTCGAACGCGGGAAATTTCAAGAGGAAAAATGGATCCCAATGCAAGAATGCCGTATGGAATCACCTGAAAAATCATCTCCTTTCTTTGCAATTGGTCCCGGCGTTTATAAAGTGAGTATTGATTTATAAATCTTAATACATCTACCAATGTTGGGTTTGCGTTTTTTGGTAAGCGTGTGCAATGAAAGGAGGGACGCTTAGGAAATCAAAAACAGGGTTTACCCAAGAAGTATGAACCTGCGCTGTTGATATCCCCCGATAACCATGATCAAAGGAGATAAGAAGATGGATACGAAACAGAAACCGAAATTCAGCCGGCGTGATTTCATTAAACTGTCCGCTTATGGTGCTGCTGGTGCATTGCTTGCTTCCTGCACGCCTAAGGCCACAGAAATTGTTCCTCTTGCGCAAGCGACTGCCACTGGCGCAATGTCTATTCCTACTGCAACGGCCGCCCCGACCCCCACGACAGTAGTGTGGGGGACATGGGGAGGCGCAGATCGGCTTAAACCATTCATTGATACCTGGGCGAAGACCTATCCAGACACGGCTAAATGGTTGTCCATCAAGAGTGCGTCGAGTGCGCAGAACCAAGACTATATGCAATATCTGCGTAACCTCTTGGCTGTCGGTGGGCAGGACATGCCTGACCTCATTGAGTTAAACTATGATGGAATTCCAGAGCTTACCCAACGAGGTATTTTGCAGGAACTTACCACATTGATTGCGCCATTCAAAGACGATATTATCCCCGCGGCATATAACAATTCCATCTACAAGGGTAAAGTTGCCGGTCTGCCGTTCCAGGTAAAGAGTAAGGTCTGGTACTACCGGAAGGATATGTTCGATGCTGCGGGCATTGACCCCGCCCAGGTCAAGACATTCGAAGATCTGATTGCTGCTGGCAAACAATTCCATGGAAAATATCCCGATGGTTATATCATGAACTTTGGTCCAACCCCCCCGGGGTATACCTTCATCGATTGGTTGTCGGCATATGATGGCATCCGATTCGCCGATGATAATGGGAAATACCTGGTAAAAAGCGATACACGCTTTGCCGAAGTGATGCAACAATTAAAGACCCTGTACGCGTCAGGTGTAACCCTCAAAGTTGATGATTGGTCTGCAGATTGGGCGCCATCGATTGCTAATAACAAGATTGGCAGCTTCATGATTGAATCATGGATGACCCAATTCATCCCTGGATACGGTCCTGACCAAGGAGGAAAATGGAAGCTCACTCTATGGCCTAAGTTTAGTCAGTACGGTGGATACGCGGAAGTAATTGGATTCTACGCAAAGTCGAAGAATATTCAAGCAGCGTTTGAATTCGCGAGTTCATATTGGCTTAAGGCTGATGGCGCTTTGGCTTGGTGGCAGACGACAGGGTTGGCCCCATTGACACTAAGCGGTCAGCAGGCTGTAAAGAAGGCAATCACCGCCAACGAACGACCGGCGGGTATGTCGGACGCAGATTGGGCGAAGGTCCCGACGAATTATTACGGGGGTGATTTCATGGATACTATCATCGAATCCATGAATTTCTCCAAGCTGATCCCTTGTGATCCATCCTTTAACGCCGAAATGACGATTCTTTCTAACCACCTGGTTGCCTTCTTGGCCGACAAGGAAACCCTTCAGGAGGCGATTGACAAAACACAATCCGACCTCGAAACACAGATACCTGACCCGTATACAGTATAAATGCTCTGCTCCGATATTCACTTAATTCCACAAGGGTATCACCGGCCGGGTTTCGTAGCCTTGTACCCCGGCCGGCGATCCTTATACTTTTGGGAGACAAGCCATGAGCATCAATCTTGGAGTAATCAAGAAAGCTGCCCCTCATAAGAAGAAATTCTTCTTGTCGTCTCGAAAAAAACGAGAAGATGCGCTAGTTGCCTATGTTTTCATTTCCCCCTTTATCCTCTTCTTTATTGCCATCTTCCTGGTTCCTGCGATTAATTCCTTATATTTGAGCTTCACACGTTACCCGGGTTATGGCCAAGCCACCTGGATCGGTCTCCAGAATTACATTGCAACTTTGAAGTATCCGACTTTCTGGAAGGAAATCCGCAACATCCTATTTTATTGGGTTGCGCACCTTATCCCGATGATGTCTATTGCCTTTGGGCTGGCTTTACTTGTCAACTCCAAGTTGATCCGGGGAAAGAATATTTTTAAGCCGATTATCTTCATGCCTCAATTGGTGATGACCGTCACCGCGGGACTCATTTTTCAAAATTTTTTTGGCACCCAATACGGTATCTTAAATAATCTCTTGGGTATTACGGTCCATTGGTTGGATAATGCAGATCTGGCGCGTTGGACAGTTGTGGCGCTGATCATCTGGCGGGCGACCGGTTGGTGGGTCATCATTTATTTGGCCGGCCTAACCGCCATTAACCCGGAAATAATCGAAGCTGGTGTTGTGGATGGCGGGAATGCCTGGCAGCGACTCATTTATATCATTATTCCCCTCATGCGCAACACTTTTCTATTCGCGGCCGTTATCGATGCAATCGGCTCCTTTCGAATCTATACGGAAGTAACTGTACTCTTACCTGGGAGTGTGGCCAATATATCTCCTGAGCTGGCTCCAGTCTTAACCTTGGTTACCAACAACATTTCTAATGCTCGTTTTGGAGTCGCAGCGGCGACCGGCTGGTTATTGTTCCTAATGATTGCGGTAGTTTCTTGGCTGCAGTTCCGGATTCTCAGAGAAGACAATGGAGATTGATGTAATCCAAGTAGTTAAATCTTTAAAATAAAGTGACAAATACAAAAACCCATGACAGAAAAGTATTCGATTACATTGTTGCATCCTCCCAAAGTTTGGGAACGCATAGGAGTAATTTTGAAACGGGGAACTCCAGGAGCCTTCGATGACTCTGTCACCGGAGATCCTTGCATCGTTTGGGATCAGGTTCACCAGCACTACCATCTGTATTATTTCGCGCAAAAGCATACGATGGATCATGAAATCAATAGCAATGCTCTCGCTGTGTCTACGGGGTATTCCTGTTTCAACCGGTGGAGTAAGCTCGGTGCGCTGATCTACTCTAATCCGGAAGCGCTATGCGGTGATGCCCATAAACCTTGGATATTGATGGATCCATACAGGGTGAATACCGCTGCCTTGGTGGATGGGAAATTCTGGTTGTTCACGGTATCGTTTCGTGGAAAGACCAAAGTTATCCAGGCAGCCAATTCTTCCAGCCTAGAGGGACCCTGGCAGGTTATACCCAAACCGGTCGTAGATATTGGGCAGCCAGGTGACTTTGACGGTTATCATGTCGATGCTGTGACCGCGTATTGGTTTGAAGAACGTGGAGAAATTCTGATCTTCTACATGGGCTATCCCAGGTCCCCACAACCCGACCAGGAGCACACTCCTTACGGCTCTAATAATGCGGCAGCCGTAATGCGCCCTGGTGACGAGATGGCGAAGAAACTGGGCAAAGTAATCAAACCATCATCCGATCAAAACCATTGGACGCGAGGCTATATCGGCGGTTTGCAAATCATTCCCGCTTTTGATGGAGGTTGGTATGGGATATTGAATGCCAGTCCGACTCCTCCCGCTCCATTGGAAAGGGAGCCTTCTATGCGAGAACCAGCGCCTAGCCTGGGCGGGTGGTGTTATACCCCCGAGATATGGCCAGTCCATGGCTGGGTGATAGATGAACAGCCTATCGAGTGGATCCAAGATATTCCTAAAAAGGGATTGAGGGCTGGCGAGGGCGTTAACTTATGGCGTCACCACATCGTTATTCTTTCAGACAGGTCAATGTACCTCCTTTATAATAGCGGTTCTTACGGCAATGAGCGTATGTTTGGGCGATTAATTGCCCGACAAGATTCACCTGTAGTGATCAAATCTTTACCACAGGCCTCTTTGTAGACATTCTGAGGAAAATAAAATGGGCACAATGATCAATTACCGTCAAAAGAAGAATCTATTAAGAGCTATTGGCTATCTAATTCTCATCCTAACATCATTTCTTTCTCTTTATCCGATGGTGATGATGACGATAAACTCCTTTAAGTCCGATGCCGAGATGAATGTCAATGCTGCGGGGCTTCCAATCCAATGGACGTTTGCAAGCTACTCGCGCTTATTCACCTTCTATGGCAATTCTCTGTTAGGGTTTCGGAATGCTGTTTTCGTTTCAGTTGTAAGCACTGTTTGTGCAGTATTTCTTTGCGCTCTCGCAGCTTACGCATTTACAAAATATAAATTTCCAGGACGAAATGTACTCTTTGCCGTGTTACTTAGCACAACGATGGTCCCATTTGAGATCACAATGGCCGGTCTTTTTGTATTGTCCTCCCATCTCAACGCCATCAACACCTTCTCGGTACAAATCCTTCCATCAATTACTCCAGTATTCGGTTTGTTTTTTCTCCGTCAGTATATGCTATCCATTCCAACTGAATTATTGGAAGCTGCTCAAGTGGATGGAGCAGGGCATTTTACTGTGTTTTGGAAAATTATGGTCCCGGTCTCTGCCCCCGCTTTAGGAGCGTACGCAATCCTGCATTTTTTGGGGATGTGGAATTCATATATCTGGCCTTCTTTGGTGGCTCAAAAGCCCGCCGTTCAACCGATCGCCGTTATGCTACCCACCTTTGTTGACCCGGTCGTCGGTTTTCTAAGAAGTTGGGGGACTACCATGGCAGGCTCTGTTTTAGCAACGTTACCAATTCTGATTATTTTCGTACTTTTCCAAGATAAATTCATGTCCAGCGTTACGGTTGGAGCGGTAAAAGGATGAAAACACAACGTACCAAGAATGGTGACATGCCTACATCCAAGAAGCTCCTGGCAAGTTCAGTGTCCATGGTTGGATGGCGTCGATTACCTGCGCAGGAGTACCGGCAGAAAATGATGTCTGGCTGGATTGGTAAGTTGGCTGGTCGCAGCTTGGAATCCAAGAAGTATCCATGCATCCATCGTAGCGATCCCGATAAACCCAGGTGGGAAGATAAATTGGCAATCTGGCGAATTGGGACTGATGAAACCAGCGATGACCTAAATATACAGCTCACATTTATGGAAACGATAGCTAAATACGGCAAGGATGTCTTGCAACGGCAGGCAGGCCTTGATTTTGCGAACAGTAACTACCTGCTCTATCACGCTAATGAAGCAGGACGCGATAATATACGTATGGGTATCGCCCCCCCAGACTCTGGGCATCCGAAATTCAACCAGCACGCAGATGACCTTGATTACCAAATCGAAGCAGACTTCGTTGGTCTCATATCGCCGGGAATGCCGGCTCAATGCATCGAACTGGGTGAGAAATTCGGAGGGCTTATGTGTTATGGCGACGGAATCTACGGTGGCCAGTGGATTTCGGCGATGTATGCTGCTGCTTTTTTCGAAAACGAGCCGGTAAGAATTGTTGAGGCGGGACTCAAATGCATTCCCGTGGATAGCCAATACCATGAGGCTATTAGCGATGTACTGCAATGGTACCGGACTGACCCAGAAAATTGGGAGAAAATACAAAAGTTCATCCAGGACAAGTATTCGAGAAAGGTAAGGCGTTGTCCCGTCTCGCGTAGACAGGAATTATTCAATGTCGAGGCGAAAATAAATGGCGCCTACGTCGCTATCGGTATGCTCTACGGCAACGGTGACCTTGAAAAAACAATCGAGATTACCTCACATTGCTCCGAAGAATACTGTAATCCCGGCAGCGCCGCGGGACCGATCTTCACGACCATTCCTTTTTGTAAGTTACCTTCATCCTTTGTAGAAAAAGTGGACCAAGAAAAAATCATCATTCAAAATGGAAAAATAACACTGAGAAAAATCTTTGCATTGACCGAAAAGATCGCTCGCCAGATGATAGTTAATGCCGGGGGGAGGATCGACAAAGATGGAGATGGGGAGGATATTTTTATTATTCCAGAACAGATACCGGCACCAAGTGTGACAAACCAAAGCTGGCAGGCAGGGCCAATCGCCAATAGCCGGTTTACGGAAAAGGAGATGGGCAAGATCAAGAATATTGGAAACCTTGATCTCAAGGGTAATATTCATATACCCATTGGCATTCCTAACACCGTAGATACACTCAAAACTTTTGTGGAAGCAGAAGGTAGTTTTTCGCCCGGATGTGGAAGTTACGGGGTGTATTACTGGATCTTCGATCTTGCAGAAAATAAACTCATTGCTCCTACAATGAAGTTGGCGCCATGTACCTGGGGATTACACCCATCGGGATTTCTAATACCATGGTCAGAGTGGCAAGCGTATGATTTGACTGTATTGACAAGAGTGTGCGAAGTCGTGAGGAAGAGCCCTGAAGGTGACGTCTTCATTGTTGGTTCCGACGTAGAATTGAAAAACACAGGCCAGGCAGATCGTGACGTTCTCCTGTATGTAGCGCTCCGGCCGCTCGGCCCGGCGGGTTTTGCAATACACGAGATCTCAGTTAGTGATAAAAGCGATGCCTTGATGGTGGATGGGCGTCCTGCAATCGTCTGTAACGAGAAACCGCAGACAGTAGCAGTATCGCCAGATGATAATATTGGTTTATTGGCTTTCATGGGCAAGATGCCAAATGGCAGGTTAGCCCGCTCCGAATCCGGTGATTGTTCTGGGGCGGTGCGTTACCATATTCATCTTCCTGCAGGCGGAAAGAAAAAATTGGGATTTGTTTGCCCCGTATTGCCTGGTCGACGGGCAGTTGGACATCGTTGGGATGGAAGTACTCAAAGCCCGCAGCTTGATCTCAACTCTCCCAATCCTGAGCTGGGTGGTTTGTTACAGCCTGATCCGGGGTTGGCTTATTTCCGGGAAATCAATTCTGTTGTTCTGTTTGACGAAGCCGTCAAATATTGGAACAATTTGCTGGCGGCTCGACCACTGATTTCGCTGCCTGACAGGCGCTGGTCAGAAGCGTTGACAGCAATGGTTAGCCATGTGCTTTTGTTGATGAATGAAGATGTGCTCGATGCTGCCCCTGTAATGATGACCGTATGGAATAATGACGTTCCTTATATGACGAGCGCACTGGACAATTTCGGGTTGTTCGATTTCTCCGAGCTTGCCTTGAATCATTATGTGCGGCATCCATTCAGTGGAGGCTGGGGGATGTATTTTGCAGATAACCCCGGTATGGGACTTTGGGCTATGGGGAGACATTGGCTTTTCAGTCGTGACAGGGAATGGTTAAAGAGAATCTTCCCATCCATAGTGAAACTCGTGGCTATCGTTCAATATTTGGAGACCACCCCAGGTCCTCATTATGTGAAAGCTAATAGCCTCGAGTTCGGAGACGCATTACCGCCAGACGAACCAGATGAAGGGTTTATGGAAAGAAGCCAGGTTTTGGTGCCAGGTACATTTGATGGGGTTGGGGCGCATCTCGAATACACACAGGCACGGGATATTGGTGGACTCCGGGCCGCAGTGACCATGGCCAGAGCCCTTGGAAAAGAAGGCGATGCACAAAATTGGAAGAAATTGGCCGATTCGTTGATGGAGACCTACGACAAAAAGTTCGGTGAAAATCTAGCAAAAGATTACGGCATTTGGGCTGTGCTTTGGCCTTCCGCACTTTATCCTTTCAGCGAAGGGAAGGCGTATGAACAATTCAGGAATTTCGGAGCACAGGTTCCGGATGTTTGGCGTTACTTTGATATGGGCATGGCCCATCATGGGTTGTTTACAGGCAATCGCGCCGCAGGCCACGGTACGATTGATAATTTCCTAAACTATGAAAAACCCCTAAGAGGTTGGTATGCCATGGACGAATCTGGGCTGCCATTATCGGCCATGATGAAGGCCGGTTGGAATCCCACTTCTTGGGCGCATTATCGGACGGTTTGTGATTATGCTTATGAGCTTCCACATGGAATGGCGGTGTCGGACCTATTCCTGTTAATTCGGGATAGTTTGACTTTCGAGGAGGATGGGAAGCTGGTCGTACTAGGCGGTGTGCCGGAGTCCTGGTTTACTGCTGAAGAGGGCATAACAATTACAGGAATGTATACTTGGTTTGGGCGTTTTTCACTGACCTACACTCTGGTAAAAGGAGGTGCAGTGTTAAATTTTGCCGGACCCGCAGCACCTCCACAAGGGTTTATCCTGCGTTTGCCCCTCAATATCCAAGCACAAGTTGAAGCCGATGGGAAAGACCTGATTCGCAACCCAAACGGAGATATTGTCCTCCCTACCGGGACGCGGGATGTGACACTAAAATTCACTAGAACTATTTAGGGCATTTCGGAAACAAGTTACTCGACGAGTCCAGAAAACTATAACCGAATAGGAATCGAAGCAATGAATCACACATTGATATGGGTTCCCAAAAATGAAATCCGCGACTTAAGCTCATTCACTAGTAAGGAAATTGAAGTAGTTTGTGCAGTTGACAATCC
The DNA here is from genome assembly GCA_028714615.1 of Anaerolineaceae bacterium. The sequence continues at coordinate 37,196 of JAQTMA010000007.1, forward strand.
TGCCGACTGGTACCGATCGGAATTTGATGTCTCATTTGATGATACAGGAGGAAATTATTTATTTTGCAATTTCGGATATATTCAGAATATCAAGCAAATCGCCTTTTATATAAATGGAGTAAAGATCGGGACCACAAAATCAGCGTGTGTTCAAGCTGCCTTTCTTGTGCTGAAATCTCTCGTAAAAAATGGCACGAATTATATTTGGGCAGAGGTGATTTTAGATGCAACGATTGATGTCTGGGAAAACAGTGTAGAAGCCGGGAAACTCCAGGAGAGTTTGATTATTCTGCCCAATCGGAAAAAAGTGATAGAAGAGCTTCCGGGCGCCCTGACAATCGAGGCGCCACAGAGAATAGGAAATGTAGAACAAGTCACTGTAAGTCCCGATGGCATTATTATCTCTTTTAGCCAAGGCTCAAAAGCATTGATGACTATTTATCGGGATGGAATCTTTCGATTAGCCTTTGAGTCGCTTCCATTTCGGGATCGACAAATTAAATCAAAATTTGAAGAGATATGTCTGGATGAACTTGAAGAGAATCTTCAATGTTTTCTAGATTATAAGCTATTCGAGGATGCGAACAAATATACGATTATCACAGACTTAACAAAGATCGAAATCGAGAAAAATGAATTTTGTATTTCAGTATTTGATCTTCTGGGAAAGATGGTATTTTACCAACAGGCCTTGTTGTTGTTTGAAAAGGCCTCCGGTTTTGATCTGGCCATGCAAGAAGACGAACACATCTTTGGACTTGGGCAAAATGGGGAGCATGGTTTGGAAAAAACCGGAAGGTCTGAAGATATGTGGGTAAGGCATGACTTCATTGCATGCGATACACCAATACCTTTTTATATCAGCACAGAGGGTTATGGCTTTCTGTTAAATAACTCCCACCATTCAATTTTTGATATGGGCAGCACTAAAAAGGATTCGGCGCTCCTCTCAATGTATGAAGGCAAGCCCGACTATTTCTTCATATATGGCCCTCAACCGAAAAAAATAATTTCCTCCTATTCAGCTATCACCGGAAAACCCAAGCTTCCACCAAAATGGGCATTTGGCTTCTGGCAGACATCCTTAAAACAGCTCGGCCAACTGGACTACGTAGAAATCGTCAATAAATTTCGAAAAGACGGGATCCCACTGGATGTGATCGGCTTGGATATTTGGTGGCAAAATCATTATAACGAATTGGAATGGAATTTAAATAATTATCCTTCCCCGGATGATTTTGTCACTTTTCTCAATGAAAACAATGTTCATTTATGCCTGTGGACAGCGCCTTTTGTTAACAGAACCTGCAATAATTATCGAGAAGGTTTAACTAAGGGATTCTTTATGAAGGACAGCGAAGGCAACCATCTGCCAGTTTATTGGTGGCTGGGAGCTAAAGCGGGACTTCTGGATTTTACCAACGATGAGGTAGTCGAATGGTGGGGTGAACAACTTAGGAGGTTAATTAAACAAGGTATAGACCTGTTTAAGATCGATGGGGGTGATACTCGGGAAGTCCCGGCCGAATTAACCAATTATCAGGGAAGTACCGGGAATGAATTGCACAATCTCTACCCACTTTACTTTGCCAGAGCTTATCACAAAATATTCCAAAATGAGCGAGCGAATCAAAGGGTGATAACCTGGGAAAGGACTGGTTTTGCCGGAAGTGGTAAGTATCCGATTACATGGGGGGGAGATCAGCCTGCGGATTTTTCTGGTACCAGGATTTTAATTAAAGGTGGTCAAGGAGCAGGATTGGCGGGCATTCCATTTTGGGCGCCGGACGTAGGGGGGTTCGCAGATTGTGAAGGAAAGACCGAAGAATTCTTTGTGCGCTCCTTTCAATGGGGCCTTCTATCGCCCATATCCAGAGCTCATGGGATGAATTCGTTTCCGTGGGATTTCGGTTTACCTGCATTTAAAATCATTTCGGAGTACATAAAGCTGAGATACAGGTTGATGCCTTACATATATAGTTCTGCTCATGCAGCGGCAGTTTCTGGTATTCCCATCATGAGATCGTTGTTTTTAGAATATCCGGATGACAGGGAGACCTATAAAGTAGACTACCAATACTTCTTCGGAGATAGTATTTTGGTTGCCCCAATTTGTGACTACAGCAATAGCCCGACATATGAAGCCAAACGGGAAATCTATCTTCCAACAGGCGAATGGATCGATTATTGGACCGATGAAGTATTTGAAGGGGAACGGTATATTAGCTACATTGCTCCATTTGAAGTACTGCCCATGTTTGTGAGAGGTGGTTCGATCATTGTTTACGGTAGTGAAATACAGAGTATGGCCCAGTACAGATCCAACAACCTTGAAGTCCACATCTATCCTTCACAGAGTAAGGCATCAGCGATAATTTATGACGATGATGGTATTACCTTGGGATATAGGACTGGCGAATGCGAGGAGACAAAAATCGAAGAGGAAATGTCCGAGAGAACGATAAAGATAAATGTTTATCCGACAGAGGGCAAATTTCGAGGTCAGATTACCGTTATCGATATCCATTTTATCATCCATCTGGCTGAGCCTGTCAATCAAGTTAAGCTAGGCGGTAAAATTATCGAGAAAGCCACTGTGTGCAACGAGGGAGCGAATTGGCGTTATGACGACAACAAACATTTGCTTCACATAATCACAAAAGTAGACAAGCGCCTGGGGCTATTCATTGAGTCGGAATTCATTAATTGATAAACACCCCGGAATTACTATTCACTCATACGATTGGACAGGCTATTTTTGGAGCCTTTCAAGTATAAAAAGCCCGCGAAACAGTTTGGTTCGCGCCATTATCCCTGGCCAAGCGATTGGCGAACCGCAAGAACCAGGGCGGGGTTGGCGGCGAGACCGACTGCCAGGTCCGCGGGAAATTGATTGTCCCGAGTTGATCAATGCCCTGGTCGAGATGGACTCTCCCGAAAATGTTTATATTGAGCTCGAAGGTAACTGTTTCCGGCTCCTACCCTCCTGAAATCGGTACGATAAAAATCACCAGGTCCCCGTCGCACAGCACCCGCCGGCCGGAGACCTGTTCACCGTTAACACTGACCGGTAGCAGCCGGGTAAAGAGGGGAGCTCTCCCTAATTTGAGCAGACCACTCACTCGTGTGTGATCCGGCAGATCGACACTCCCATCGACGGCCTGCCCTGGGATTTTGAATGGAGCGATCACCTTTACTTTGATCATGCGGTACCTTCGGGTTGGCGAAGGGGATGACCGGTTTGCTCGTCCCAACCCATCGCCCGCCAATACTTGGCGCGCATTGCGTAAACATCAAATTCCAGACCACGGGCCGGTCCTTTGGAGGCTGCCGGGTGACCTGTGACCAATGGATTGATCGTAACCTGGGCAGGTTCAACCCCGTGTTTGATATTGAACCATTGGCGGAGGTCCTGCACGCGCTGACCGATAAGCATATACTCATCGGGGGTTTTCTGAAGGCCAGTTGCCGCATTGAGCATCTCAAAGATGCCTGAGCGGTCGACGCCAATATGGGCGCCGAACAGGCAAAGACCGGCGCAGTCAAGGATGGCTTTGTACATCGCTCCCGCGGCGTTCTTTTTGGCGTTCACTTCGCTGTTCTCATATTTTTCGGATTTGGGATATTGTTTTGGCGGTTCCGGCGCCCAACTGACACGCGTCCACAAATTGAACATTTCATATTCGACAGTATTGGTTATGGTATGCCGACCTGGGGTTGGATCAGAAAGGTAAATGACCCCATACGCCGGGTCAATCCGCGGATCGTGCATGGGCAATTCCTGTCCGCCGGCATGGATCGCGAATTTCTCGCTCTTTTTCCCGACCTGCCGGGAGGCTATCCTAACTCCATCGGCCAATAGATTGCCAAGCCCGCGGCGATAAGTGATCATTTCCACCAATTGACGGATTATGGCAGAGTCCCCCCACTGCAATACCAGGCCGCCGGTAATTTCGGGGGCCAACAGGCCATGTTCGAAACATTCAATGGCAAAACCTACCACCGAGCCCGTCGAGATCGAATCAAGGCCCATGCGGTTGCAGTACTCGTTCAAATCATAAATAGAATCAAGGTCACGGTTTAACAGGTTAGCGCCAAAAGCGGTAACCGTTTCATATTCCGGACGGTGGGTTTCGGAATACCGGCCTTTCATCCTGGTAATGCT
>JAQTMA010000007.1:41460-56050 GCA_028714615.1 Anaerolineaceae bacterium
TCAATCAGCCTGTCTTCCGTTTCAACGGTATCCAATCCCCATATATCCTCAGCCGGCAAGATCTCCACCTGGCCGTTGTTTACGTGGACATACACCGGATTGGAAGCGGCGCCTTCAAAAAAGATGCCGTCGAATCCGGACTGTTTAATGAAAGGTACTAGATTGCCGCCACAGTTGGAATCGCCCCAGCCGCCGGTAAGGGGAGATTTCCCCACGACCATAAACCTTCCGCCGAACATGGCCCCAATCCCGGTCAGGATTCCTGCGGTAAACCCCAACATGTTTTCGGGACCCAAGGGATCTGCCCCAGCCGGGATGCGGTCGTAAAGAATGCGAATGCCCAAACCGAGGCCGGAGAGATATTTCTCGTAGATATCTCCCGGCAGATTCTCTACCCGGCTGGTGGAATTGCTAAGGTTAATCAACAAGATTTTCCCGGTGACACCTTTAACCATGAACGTTTCCTCCTGCAGCGGACTCGCTTTTTGATTGAGAAGACTTTGCTGTAACCGGACTGTCAAATTCAGTCTGAAGGCCATGTCGAAAAAATGATTATCATGGATATTTTGCGAATACTCTATCCAAAATTGCCACAAATAACCATTGACTTTCAAATCATTTGTGGTTAACATAATATCACATGCTGTAATTTTGTAAAGCACCCAATAAGGGAAAACCTATGGATAAACAATCCAAAGAAATGGATCCCACCCGGCGCCAATTGTTATGCAAGGTGGCGTGGTTATATTACCACGACGACCACACCCAGGCTGAAATTGCCGACAAATTGGGCATTTCCCGGGTTACGATCAATCGTTTGATCAAAGAAGCTCGAGAAAGCGGAGTGGTGGAGATAAAGGTCCACACCGATTTTTCGGACGTTTTTGAGCTAGGCCAGCAGTTGAGTGAACGATTCAATCTACGCGATGCAATCGTAACCCCGGTGGCAGAGAAAGATGAAGAATTGAATTGCCTGCTTGCTCAGGCAGCCGCAGAAGTCCTGGTGCAGCGTCTTAAGGAAGGCGCCACCATTGGGGTTGGTATTGGACGGACGATTTCGTATATTCCAGATTTCTTTCACCCTACGGCGCCGGTTCGTTGCCGGTTCATCGGACTCACCGGTGGTCTGGATTTTCGTCAGACAGGCGTACCGCACTCTTTTAATACCCTGGCGCGGTTGGCAAGCGCCACGAATGGCGAAGCCGTTTACATACCGGCTCCCTCTTATGTTGCCTATGCTTCAGTGAAGAATGCGCTTCTTTCGGAGCAAGCCGTCCTTCAGTCATTGGAATTAGCCATCAACTGCGAAACAGCGATCTTCAGCATCGGCACAGCAGATTATTCGGCCCTGTTATATCAATACAACCAGATCAGCGATAAAGATCTGGATGATATGCATCAGAGCCAGGCGGTTGGCGATGTTCTGGGGCGATTCTTTAATCACAATGGTCAAGAACTGGAACTTGATTTGAATCAGCGCATCATTGGCCTGAGGTTGGAGGAATTAAAAATGATTCCCTTGAAAATTCTAGTTGCTGGAGGCAAGAATAAACGCGAGGCGTTACAAGTGGCGGTCAACCACCAGTTTTGTGACATCCTGGTGACAGATGCGGTCAGCGCGAGCTGGCTATTGGAATGATCAATCTATTTGAGGAGGCATGAATGGCAGCACAATATCTGATGAGCCTTGACCTGGGCGGCTGCGGCGGAAGAGCCACATTGTTGAATCCAGAGAATGGCAAGATAACCGTTTCGACCTGTGCCTGGGTGTTTTCCCCGGATACGGCAGCCGGCCCATATGCAATTGACCTGGGAACCGACAGCAAGTGGCGAGCCCTGTGTGAGCTTGCCCGGGAAGTCCTGGCCAAAGTGAGCGCCGGCCCTCAGGATGTAGCCGGAATTTCTGTGACCAGCATGCGCCATGGAATGGTGCTTATCGGCAAGGATGGCGCCGTCCTGATGGCCACACCCAACCAAGATGCGCGGGCGTTTGCCGAAAGCATGCAAATGCAGGCTGAGCTCGGCGAGGAACTATATCAGCGTACAGGTCATTACCCCAGTCCGGTGATCCTTGCGCCCCGCATGAAATGGGTCATGCAGAACCGCCCCGAACTGCTCAAAGAAGTCACCGCTGTGGTCACAATCAGCGATTGGATGGCCTACATGCTCAGCGGAGTGGCCGTTGTAGATATTTCTCAGGCCGGGGAAACCTGCCTATTTGACCTTGAGAAAGGCGACTGGGCTTTTGATCTTATTGAGGCGCTGGGTTTACCAATAGCCATTTTTCCGAGGATCGTCTTTCCGGGGACAAAACTAGGCGGCCTGACGGCTAAAGCTGCGTCAGAACTGGGCCTTGCGCCAGGTATCCCGGTTGCCGTTGGGGGGGCAGATACCCAACTTGGTTTGTTAGGTCTCGGCATCACGGGTCCCAATCAGGTAGGCGTAATCGCGGGCAGCACTACGCCGGTGATGGTGACCACCAGCCAACCCAAGATCGACCCGGAAGGCCACACCTGGACCGGAATGTACATGTTCCCGAAAACCTATGTGACCGAGAGTAATGCTGGCGGAATGGGAACCTCGCTGGATTGGTTTGCCGGTTTGATGTACGCCAATTCACCAGCGCCTGTGGCTGCTCTTTCTGGCGATGCTGCGAACAGCCTTCCCGGTGCAAGCGGAATTCTCTCAACCCTGGGCGTTCATTTATTCAACGCAAAAGCCTTGGGGCTGCCCATTGACGGGTTGACCTTCTCGACCATGACTACCCCCACCGGCCTAAGTGGGCGCTCTCAGCTTGCCCGCGCCGTTCTGGAAGGCATGGCTTTCAGCATCCGCATGAATGCAGATCAAGCGTTAAAAGTGGCCGGTGTTAACCCGCAGGAGATTCGCCTCGGCGGTGGCATGACGCGTTCCGCTGCTTTCACACAGATGGTTACGGAAGTCTTTAACCTGCCGGTCGAATCGGCTTATGGGCAAAGCACAAGTGGGGTGGGGGCGGCTATTTGCGCGGCGGTGGCAGCGGGTCTTTATCCGGACCTGGCTAGTGCTGCCAAAGCCCTTGTGCAGGACCTGCATACTATTCAACCCGGTGAACTGGCCAATACTTACGCCAATTTGTACCGGACGTGGAGTGACTATTTTACTGGACGCGCCGCTGCGGATGAAATTGCTCAGGGCTCCATCATGCAGGCTATGATGACCGCCCCCGATTCTGGATCTTCGGCACAGGTCTCATTCCGTCCGCGAATTTATGTGGGCGCCAATGCAGGGGAAGACGCCATCAAATTGCTGCGAGAGTTGGGGGATGTGACCTATGCATCCTATTCAGAGACTGGAAATGTTCTCTCGGGCGACGAGATGGTTGAAACGCTCAAAGGGTTCCAGGTACTCGTCACCGAGGTTGACATGGTGGATGCTGCCGTGTTGCAAAAAACTAAAGATTTGCGAGTGGTTGTCGCCTGTCGCGGGAATCCCGTAAATGTTGATATCCCGGCCTGTACGGCTGCGGGTGTACCGGTTATCAACACTCCCGGGCGCAATGCCGACGCCGTGGCGGATCTGGCCGTCAGCTTTATGCTAATGCTTGTCCGTAAGCTGGACAAGGCCTCAGCCTTCCTGCGGGAACCCGGCGGAGAAGCGGGTGATATGGGCCGGATGGGCCAGGCTTTCTTCACTTTAAAAGGCAACGAACTGTGGCACAAAACAGTAGGCATCATTGGCGGCGGCGCCATCGGGCGGAAAGTTATCCACCGGTTGCTACCTTTCGAAGTAAGCGCCCTGGTCTATGACCCCTATCTGACATCCGAACAAGCCGCCCTGGCTGGGGCTACTAAAGTTTCGTTTGAAGAGTTGTTAGCGAAGAGTGACCTCATCAGCATGCATGCCGCAGTGACTGAAGACACAACCGGCATGCTGAACGATGCTGCCTTTGCCCTGATGAAGCCCGGCGCTTTCCTCGTCAACACAGCCCGGGCTGCCTTGATCGATTATGAGGCGCTGCTGCGGGCATTGCAATCCGGCAAACTGGGTGGAGCTGCTTTTGATGTCTTCCCGGTGGAACCGCCAGGGTCGGATGATCCATTGTTAGCTTTCGAGAATGTTATCGCCACTCCCCACATTGGCGGAAACACCGACGAAGTTGGCATTCACCAGGGCATGATCATCGTTGATGAGCTCAGCCTTTTACTTTCTGGGAAAAAACCGAAATATATTCTCAATCCTTCGACACTTGAAGGATTTTCCTGGAGCAAAGAAATCAAACGCGATGAAGCCACTTTGGCTGAATTAGCGAAAGGCGCTGGACCAGGAATGACTGACCTGGAGCTGAAGAGCAAAAATGAAACGCCTGTTATCAGCGAACCGGAAGAAAAGAAACCAGGTGGATTGCTGAGCGGCCTGCGCCGCCTGGTTGGCAGCAAAGAAAAGGAGATCATCATGGAACCTGTAGCACCGGTTAGTGGAAGTAAGGCTGAAGCCGAAGCACGTTATTGCCAGATATTGGCGAAATTCTTGAGCGACCTGGCAACGGATAGCGCTGCCCAAACCTTCGCCAAAACCAATAAAGTCACTTTCCAATTTGTCCTGAAATATACTGAGATCACCTTCTATATGGGTTTTGGGGATGGCAAGGTAACTGCAGGGATGGGCGAGGCGCCCTTCAAACCGGATGTAACCGTCAAATTGGATGCGGACTCTTTTGATGGTATGTTCACCGGGCGTCTGGATGGAACGGCGGCGTTCAAGTCGGGCAAGCTTTCGGTAGCCGGTAACATGCTGAAAGCTATGGCGATGCAGAAACTGAACTTTGGCCCGGTCTATGCCCGCGCCCGGGATGGGATGGGTGGGGCGGGTGACCTGACCATGATGGGTCCAGCCTCTGTGGTGACCGTCTCTCCATCGGCCAGGGCTGTCGCCGTGAACCCGGCCCCTTCAACAATCCCTATGGCAGTGGATGCGCCCAATTTTGGTAAGTTCAGGCAGATCCTGGAGCGATTCACCGGTTTGATGCGTGAGGACGCAGGCACTTTGGCCTTCGCAAAGGGCAAGAACGTCACCTTCCAATACGTGATCAAGGATACCGACATCACCTTATACACCGGATTTGTGGATGGCAAAGTAAATACCGGTATGGGGCAATCGCCAGATAAGGTGGATGTGTCCATCAAGACTGATGCAACCACCCTGGACGGGATGTTCACGGGAAGGTTGGATGGAGCGGCAGCCTTCAAATCGGGCAAGCTCTCGGTGAGCGGCAACATGATGAAAGCCATGGTGATGCAGAAATTGAACTATGGGGCTCTGTACAGTAAGGCGCGAGCAGAAATTGGCGACCCCGGGAACCTGTCGGCAGGCGCCCCGGCTTCGGCTCCCACGCCCATGCCAGCCTCCAACACGGCGACTGTAAGCGCCGGGGAGATTATCTCTATGCCGGCGGTGATCCATAAAGTTGGGGATATTCGAGACACAATACTGGAAGTGAACAATGAAATGTTCCACCACGGCTGGATCACCTCCACCGGCGGCAATATCAGCGCCCGTTCTGAGAGCAACCCGGATGAAATATGGATTACGCCTAGCGGCTTGTTCAAGGGGAACCTGACTGCCGAAATGATGGTCAAAGTGGACCTGGAAGGCAACATCGTTGGCGATTCTCCCTACAGCGCTTCTTCCGAGCGAAGGGTACACTGTAACATTTACTCTATACGGCCGGATGTAAAAGCCGTCGTGCATACCCACGCTCTCTACTCAACCTTGGTGGGATTAACCAACACCAGGTGGCTGCCAATTTCAGCGGATGCCGCATTTTTTGGCGAGATCCCGGTAATTCCATTCATCATGCCGGGTTCGCCTGAACTGGGGGACGAAGTGGCGCGCGCCATCGGCCAAAAGGGCGTGGCTGCCATTATGCAAAACCATGGCTTGGTTGTAGCCGGTAGTGGCTTGCGCCAGGCTGCGGACACGACTGAGGCAATCGAGATAACGGCCGAAAAATTGCTCTATTGTCGAAATGTGGGGATAACTCCAGCGGTCCTGCCGGCAGATGTTGTCAGTATTTTGAGCGAGATGAGCTCAATGGTTGCCTGAAACGATCCCGAAATGGCAGCCTCACCTCAAATGAGGCTGCCATTTTGTCACAAACCATTTTCCTGAGGAGTTGCTATGAAAAAGAGTATGTGGTTGATCTACCTGGTAGCTTTTATGGGCGTGGCAGGCTTCACAGCCGCGATGCCGATCATGCCGTTCTTTGTCAAAGCGATGGGTGGCAACACGATCGATATTGGTATGGTCCTGGGGCTTACCGCTCTGGTAGCGGTTTTCTCCGGACCAATCGTGGGTTATTATGGAGACCACATTGGCCGGCGGCCGGTCCTGATCGCCAGCATGTTTGGCTTCGCGGCCTGGTATGCCTGTTTCTTCTTCGCCCGCAGTATGCTGGTTGTCTATATTGGCGCTTTTATTGGCGGTATTGTTGCTAGCGGAGCTCTATCCGTCGCCACGGCATATGCCACTGATGTAGCCGGACCGCAAAAAGCGGGTGGTGTAATTGCGTATATGCAGGCTGCTCAGATGGTGGGAGCTTTACTTCCACCCCTGGCGGCTGGTTTTCTTGCAGAGGTCAACGTCAACCTGCCGTTTGGCGCTCTGGGTGTCATTGCCCTGGTTATCGGAGCCTTGATGATCCCGTTCCTGGCTGAATCCATGCCATCCAGTGAACTAAATAGAGTGAAAGGTCAATCGCTCAGTCCATTCAGCGCCGTATCCAGCTCATTTCGAATGATTTTTGGATATTTTCGTACGCCGATTGGCCCCCTGCTTTTACTCGCCTTCCTGATTGCATTTCCAACCGGGTTTTTCCAAACAGCCTTACCATTATTGACCGGCGATGCCGGTCTGGGTACCAGTGAAACTGGCATCATCATGTCGACAGGCACATTTGCCATCGTCCTGGTGAATGTATTCCTGGTGGGATGGTTGATTAAAAAGCTCGGACTTTGGGGCAATATTTTGGTGGGCATGGTGGCGGCAGCCATTTTCTATGTGATGCTACCCTTCTGTAACTCTTTCTGGGCGTTTATGATCGTCAACCTGCTTCTGTCCATATCCACAGCATCAATGCGACCAGCCCACATCACCCTGGTATCCAACAATGCCACTGCGAGTGATCAATCTGTGGCCCAGGCTGCCTATAACCAGTGGACGGCCATTGGCAACATTTTTGGCCCCACCTTAAGCGGGTACCTGTACGGTGCAGTTGGCGGTGTAGTTACATTTGGGATCGCAGCGGCGCTCTTCCTGGCCGGCAGCGGTTATGCGGGGATTACTGGAAAAAAATCGGCGATACCCAAGCTTCACACTGCTTAGAATTAATAAAGGATCCATCCTCGGGGCGCGGTAGGCCAAATCCCTCCTTACCTCTCGGGCAGATCAGAAAAACGGGACACCTTCGAGTGGAGGCGCCCCGTTTTTCTGATTTGCACCTTACCCGTTACCCGGTGGCGCATCTCCGAAAGGAGGCTGCTGCTCGGTACTACGCTACTTCCATTTCAAGGATGGCGTCGTCGACCGGGCAATATTCTTTACAGATCCCACAGCCGTTGCAGCGCTGCGGGTCGATGACGTATTTCCCATCGATGTAGTCAATCCCCTTTTGATCGCAGAAGGGGGCGCAAGATCCGCATTCGATACATTGGTCGGTAATCGTGTAGGTCATCGTCAGCCCTCCCATCCCAGTTGAAATCAGATTGTGACGAAATGCACCAGCGCTTTTGGAATTATTACCATATCCCCGGCTCACAAAGATAGGCATGGATCGAGTGAGCGGCGCGCCGCCCGGCGCCCATCGCGTTAATGACCGTCGCAGCCCCGCTGGCAACATCGCCGCCGGCCCAGACCCGCTCCTTGGACGTCCGCCCGGTATTCGGGTCCACGATGATGGCGCCTTTCTTGCTGACCGCCAACCCGGGCGTCGATGCCGGGACGAGCGGGTTGGGACTGTTGCCGATGGCGTGGATCACGCAGTCAAAGGGGAGAGAAAACTGAGAGTCCGGAATCTTCACCGGGCTGCGCCGTCCGGAGGCGTCCGGCTCCCCCAGCTCCATCTGAATGCATTCCAGGCCGGTCACGCAGAAGTGTTCATCACCGATTGCACACACCGGCAGGGTCAGGTAGCGGAAAGCCACCCCTTCCTCCTCGGCGTTCTCCACCTCTTCGCGCCGCGCAGGCAATTCGTTACGCGAGCGGCGGTACAGTACCACCACATCCGACCCCAGTCGCAGCGCTGTGCGTGCGCAGTCCATCGCCACGTTCCCCCCGCCCAACACTGCCACCTTCTGGTGCGGCTTGACGGGGGTATGCGCGTGCGGGAAATCGTAGCCTTTCATCAGGTTGATGCGTGTTAGATACTCGTTGGCCGAGTATACCCCATTGAGGTTGTTCCCCGGCATCTCCATAAACCAGGGCAGTCCTGCACCGGTGGCGATGAAGACTGCATCATAGGATTCGACCAGGCTGTCGATTGAACGGGTCTTGCCGATGACGAAATCGGTGCACATTTCCACACCCAGGCGGCGCAGGTAGTCCACTTCGCGGTCGACGATCTGCTTGGGCAAGCGGAATTCAGGGATGCCGTAGGAAAGTACCCCGCCCATCTTATGGAGGGCTTCGAAGATGATCACGCGGTGGCCCAGCTTGACCAGGTCCGCCGCCGCGGTCAATCCGGCCGGACCGCCGCCGACAATCGCGACCTTCTTTTGCGAGGATGGGGACCGTTCTGGCAGTTCCACCGAGCTCTGCGCCGCTTCCCAGTCGCCCAGGAAACGCTCCAACCGCCCGATGGCGATCTCACCCTTTCGCCGTGTTAGTGCACACTCTTTTTCACATTGTTCTTCCTGGGGGCAAACCCGCCCGCAAACCGAGGGCAAAGCATTCTTTTGCTTAAGGATGCGCGCACCGCGCTGAAAGTCACCTTCGGCAATTGCGCGGATGAAACCGGGGATATCGATGTTGACCGGACAATTGGCTACGCAGAACGGTTTCTTGCACTGCAAGCAGCGCCTCGCTTCTGCGATGGCTGTCTCGGCGGCATAGCCCAGGGCTACTTCGCTAAAGTTGCGGCTGCGTACCTCGGCTTTCTGCTTGGGCATCTCCCGGCGGTGGAGATCTACTGTTCGCGGAGTTTTACCGGTTGGTTCAGCTTGATTGCTCATTGGCTATGCATCTCCCCCCGGCTCGAACGCAGTGTCTGCATTTCCTCGCGCAGGTAAGCCTGCCGCCGGCGCGTAACTTCATCCCAGTTCACTTCATGCCCGTCAAAATGGGGTCCGTCGACACAGGCAAACTTGGTCGACCCCGCCACCGTGCAGCGGCACACCCCACACATGCCTGTTCCGTCAATCATCAGCGTGTTCAAGGTGACCATCGTGCGAATGCCCAGGGGACGGGTCTCTTCCGCACCGCGCATCATCAGGTAGTTGCAGCCGTTGAGGATAACCCGGTCGGCGGGCACGGGCAGCCTCTCCAGGATGCCCGGCAGGTTGTTGATGTGCCCCGGCAGCCCTTTCGACCCATCTCGCGTGATCACTACCAACTGGTCGGAGACCGTTTTGAGCCTCTTTTGCCAGAAAAGCAGGTAAGCGCTGCGCGCTTCGACTACCATGGTCACCCGGTTTCCCAGCGCCTTCAACCCGCGGACGATCGGATAGAGGCTGGCGATACCGTAGCACCCGCCGACGCATACCACGTGCCCAAAATGTCCCAATTCCATCGGGTTGCCCAAAGGGCCTGCAACCGTCGCCACATTTTCACCGGCAGCGAGAACGGCAAGTTCTCCCGTGGTTTTGCCCACGTTCAGATAAACCACGGTTACCGTACCTTGCCGGGCGTCCCAATCCGAGATGGTCAGCGGGATGCGCTCGCTTTCCGGGCCGGGACGCACGATCACGAATTGCCCAGGTTGGGCGGCGGCGGCGACTTCCGGCGCCTCCAGCACTGCCAGGTGCAGGTTCGGCACAAGCATCTGATTCTCAAGTAAGCGGAACATGCTGTTCCTCCCGGTGCGGATTAGGTTCCAGATCGCGCAGCCCTTCCACCCACCTCGCCAGCGGTGCACCGAGGAGATCGTGCTCGCCTGGCCGGACGAGCCAATCCGGGGCATCCCCCGCTTCAAGGTTTCCGGCCGCCTGCTCTGCTAGCTCAGCGCGAATCTCAGCCGCTGTGGTGTAGTCAAAGCCAGGCTCGCCCATTGCCCGTGCGATGCGGCAGATAATTTCCCAGCCTGGCAGCGCTTCCCCCGGCGGCGCAACCGCCGCATTAAAACTTTTCACCTTCCCGGATTGATCGATTAAGCTTCCATCGGTTTCGCTGAAGGCTGCCATCGGCAACACTAGTCCCGCGCGCACCCCGGACGGAGGATCTATCTCGAGCGCATGGGTATTTTGAATCAATACGAATGCATCTGGGTCCAGACCCGGTGGCAGCACCGTTCCGATCAGGTACAGGACGCGAGGCAACCGAGCAGGTATGGCGCTGCCCAATCCAACCTGCAATGCTCCAGCCAGATTACCCTCCGCCGCCAGCGCCACGAGCGGCGCCCCAGTGGCGGCTTGTAATTTCTCGATCGCCTCTGGCAGGCGCGCCAGAAACTCAGGTCCAATTACCAAAACCGGAGTGCGGGCCTCTCTCAGCAGACCTAAAGCCTCCCCGACAGCGCTACAGCTTATCTGGCCTGCAGCCAGTTCGGCGAGCATGTCGTTTTCTTCATTCGGTGGCGGTTTGAGCCACAGGTCGGCAAAACGCCCAGGCGCGTGCTCGCGGGTGTTGAACGTGACGACCTTCGCCCCGCGTTCTTTGGCGCGGTGCAAATGCACCTCGACCACCGACTGGGTGTATTTGGTATCCAATCCCAGGCAGAAAACCAGGTCGGCCGTGTCGAGCGCCTCCAGCGACTCCGAAAGCGCCAGCAGCCGAGCAGCCGCACTCAACCCACTCCCGTAACGCGCTGATGCTGTGAGGTAGACCGGGGCAGAAGGCGCCACCTGGCGGGTAAACTTTTTGGCGATGAAGAGCTCCTCGCTGCTGCAGCTCGCTGATATGACCAGCGCGAAATCTTCGGGCGCGCATTCTGCCAACCGCATTACAGCGAGCTGGCAAGCTTCAGCCCAACTGCTTTTGACGATCTCGCCGTTCTCGATACGCAACACCCGCTCCAGCCGTTGCGCATGGTTGACCGTTTCGGTTACTCCAAAGCGGCCTTTTACACACAAAGCAGGGACGCCCGCGCCGGGTGATGCGCCAATCACGATGCCGTTCTTATGCAACAGGCGGATTTCGCAGCCCAATGAGCAGAAGGGACAAACAGACTGGACTTCACCATCCGGCCTCCCATCCCATTTGCGCGTCTTTTCCCACAAAGCCCCGGTCGGGCAGGCGTCCACGCATGCGCCGCAGAAGCTGCAGCCAGCTTCCAGGTGTGAGAGACCAAAGATCGTCCCCACCCGCATCTGGCTCCCGCGCTTCACATAGGTTGGGATGTTTGTAAAGTGCAGCGACTCGCACACACGAATACAGCGCCCGCACAGTACGCACAGATTGTAGTCACGGTCAAAAAACGGGTCGCCCTTCTCCACCCGCAGGTTGCGATAGCGCACCGGGTAGGCTATGCTTGGCAGCTTACTACGTTCCACCAGCTCCTGCAAGCTGCATTGGCGGTCGCCCGGGCAGGAACGGCAGCCCGTGGTCACCCCGGCTTTGCGCAGCGTTACCATGCACTCCTCGCAATGTTGGTTCTCGGGGCAGAACAGGCAACCGCCGGGGTGTTCAGCAAGCAGCATGTGCAGCAGATCGGTGCGCAGGGCGCGCAAAACTTCGGTGTCCGTTTCAACCACCATACCGTCTTCCACGGGCGTGGTGCAGGCAGTGGGCGTGTTTGGCCGCCCTTTCACCTCGATAATGCACATGCGGCAACTGCCCTGTGAGGGCAGCCCGGGATAATCACACAGCGTGGGAATGTAGATATCGTTTGCGCGAGCGGCTTCCAGGACAGTTTGCCCGCTTTCAGCCTTCAACCAGCGCCCGTTTACCTTGAGAGTCACGCTCATCAGGCCATCTCCCTGACGAGGTTGGATTGCGTTCGCATCTCCACCGGCGCGCCGGTAATGGCGCGCTGTGCGCAAACCCGCACACAAGCCTTACACTTTATACACAGCGCCGCATCCAGTGTGTGCAACATGCGCCGTTCACCCTGGATCGCGTTCGTTTCGCAAACCGCTTTGCAGAGATCACAACCCGTGCAGCGCTCCGCCAGGATGGTGTACTCGAAGAGCTCGGTGCACACCGCCGGAGAGCAGAAGGAATCCTGAATGTGTGTTTCGTACTCGTCGCGAAAATAGCGCAAGCTGCTCAAGACCGGGTTTGCCGCAGCTTGCCCCAGGCCGCACAAGGAAGTGCTGGCCATCGTCTGCGAAGCCCGGCGAAGGATATCCACATCCTCCGGTTCGCCTTCGCCGTGCGTGATGCGCTCCAGTGTGTCTGCCAGAATGCGCGTCCCGTTGCGGCAAGGCGTACAGTTGCCGCAGGACTCGCTCTGGGCGAAGCCGATGAAGTAACGCGCCATATCAACCATGCAGGTATCTTCGTCCATCACGATCAGCCCACCGGAGCCCATCATCGAGCCTAGCTCGCGCATCGTCTCGTAAGTGATGGGTGTGTCGAGCTGTTCGGCCGGCAGGCATCCACCAAGCGGTCCGCCCGTCTGGATCGCCTTGAACGGCAGGCGCGTTCCACCGCCGATCTCCTCCACCACCTGGCGTAGGGTCATGCCCAGGGGTATCTCGATCAGCCCTGTATGGCGCGCCTTACCCACCAGCGAAAAGGTCTTCGTTCCTGGATTGGTCGACGTTCCGAACTGGCGGTACCAGGTTCCGCCCTCGCGTAGGATAGCTGGGACGGAGCCAAAAGTTTCGGTGTTATTGATTAATGTCGGCTGACCGTGGTAGCCGTGCTCGGCCGGGAATGGCGGCCTGGGTCTCGGCATGCCGCGTTGGCCTTCCAGGGAAGCGATCAGCGCGGTTTCTTCGCCGCAGACAAATGCTCCAGCGCCTTCTTGGATGCGGATATCGAAACTGAACCCTGTTCCAAGTATATTTTCGCCCAGCAATCCGGCAGACCGCATTTGACCTACTGCTTTGCGCAGGCGCTCCACCGCCAACGGGTACTCGGCACGTGCGTAAACGATGCCCGTGTGGGCGCCGATCGCCAGGCCGCTGATCAACATCCCCTCCAGAACGGCGTGCGGATCACTTTCTAGCAACGCGCGGTTCATAAATGCGCCCGGATCGCCTTCGTCGGCGTTGCAGATCACGTATTTGGCGCTTCCGGTAGCCGCGGCCGTGATCTCCCACTTCTTCCCGGTAGAGAAACCCGCTCCGCCGCGTCCGCGCAGCCCGGCTTCCTTCAACTCAGCGATCACCCTTTGCGGTCCAAGGGACAACGCGCGCTCTAACCCATGGTATGCGCCGGTAGCCAGGGCAGCATCGAAATCCTCCGGGTCGATCAACCCGCAGTTCTTGAGGATAATGCGCACCTGCGGCTTGAGCATGGGTAAGTCGAAGAAACGTTGGATACCCGTCCGTCGGGTAAAGTCCGCAGCCCCAAAATGCCCTTTGGCTAGCTTGGGCAGCAGGTCACCTTCTGTCAAGCAGGCCGTCAAAATTTTCTTGGCTTTTGCAGGCGTCACGGTGGCATAGCATATACGTGGCTGGCCTGGCAATGCCACATCCATCAACGGTTCCAGGTAACACGGCCCGATACAGCCTACCTCTACAATGTGAGCTTCTTTCTCCAACTCTGCGAGGGTATCGCGCGCCGCCTCAAGTGTTTCCAGCGCGCCTGCCGCTTGCCCGCAGGAGGCTGTTCCCACGTAGATCACAGGCAGCTCGCCCTGCGTGCGCTCTGACCAGCGGGCTTGCGCCGCACTGCGTTGCTCCTCAAGCGAGACCATTTTCCTCCAGCACCCCGCGCAGTTTTTCGCGCGACATCTTGGCATAAATTTTCCCGTTCACCTCGACCACCGCCGCCTGCGCACAGCAGCCTAAACAGGCAACTTCCTCGAAGTCGAAGCGCCCGTCCGGAGTGGTCTCCCTGGACTGAATACCCAGGACATCCTGGACTTCCCGCGAGAGCTCGCCCCCTCCTTGCACATGGCAGGCAGTCCCCAGGCAGACGCGCACATGAGACTCGCCCGGCTTGTGAAAGCGGAACTGGCTGTAGAACGTAGCCACCGCGTACACCTGTGCCTCCGAAATCCCGAGGAAGAGGGCAATTTTCCGTGCACCTTCGAACGAGATAAAGCCATCAGTCTTTTGGATAAACTGCAAGAGGGAAATCAGTTCATCTGGTTTGCCGGTAAAACCTGCAGAGACAAATTCATTAACGCTGTTCTCGATGACCAACTCAACCATAAAGCTGCTTGACTCCTTCGCGCGACTTTCATGATAACCTACACAATGGTTGTAAAGGGTATTTGCTGTAATTACAAGTGACGGATTTCACGCTTGGAAGACACAATTGTACTATCGAAATCGAATCTTTCAAA
>JAQTMA010000008.1 GCA_028714615.1 Anaerolineaceae bacterium
ATCCGTGAAGACACGCAAGATAAAGGTGGTAATAGAGCGCATAGTGAACCTACGCCTCCGTTTGTATCCGGCGTGGTTGACAAACGAATGACAAGAATGGGACGTTATTGAATTAATGTTTGGTGTGATTTAATCCGCAATTACAGGTCAGGAGCTCATTCTGGGAATCCGCGTGGAGAATGCCTGCCTGGACCGAGATGGGCATGCCCTGGCTTCCGCAGCTCGCTCGTAAAGATCTATTGAGCAATGATATTCTTGGTCACGGCAGCTCACCGAGCACATAGGCGGATTTCGAGTATATCTCACAGGTGAGCCTGGTTGGGCTGGACCAGTGTGATGCTGTTTTTTTTGACACACGTTCATGTGGATCATTCGGGTTCGCTCCCGGTGAATGGCCACCCCATAATACTGGGCCAGCTCCAGGTAAGTCGGGTTGAGGTCCGGGTCATACGGACCGGGACTTTTGACCCCCTGTTTGAGATGTTCTGGTAGGATCACCAGATGTCGTTGATAATCAACGAGCACAATTCAGTCGCTCGCAACCCAGTTTCCAGCAACATCGGAACAATTGCCTGGTCATGGTTGGCGCTTGGTCGGCGCATCACAAACTTCTTCCTTTCCTCAGTCTGCGATTCTCGCGAGACAAACGCAAGCCTTGAGAAGTTTTTCCACATCTTCCTTTGTAAATGTTTCAACGGGATGTTTTTGAGCCTTGGGGGCTGTGATTTCTTTTGCAGGATTGGGGAATTTGAACTCCACCTGCAGCCATCCGAAAAAGGATCGAGAGCTCACCCACACATTGCGAATGGACTTGGCGGACAGCGGCTCGGAGCTTCCATTCCAACGTCTCGGTTTATACTCGGTGCGCAGCCAGGGCCATATAGCCAGTCAGGTCGGAAGATTGAATTTCCGACACCTCTCGGTCTCCAATGTATTTCAACCAATGACCAAGAGTGAACTCATAGGAGGTAATTGTGCGTTGGCTTAATCCCTCTGCTGTTTTGAATTTTAGGAAGCCATCGATGGCTTTGGCTAAGGAAAGTGAAACTTTGGATTTTGACGTACCCGGCGAACTGCGGTTCATAAGAAATTCCTCCATTTTTGGAAAAATGTCTACCGCTGCGCGCCAGGCTAATCAAAAACCAGAGCCCGACGGACTCTGGTTTACTCTTAGTAGCGGGGAGTGGATTCGAACCACTGACCTCCGGGTTATGAGTCACAATCTACGGTCGCGAACTAACGACCCTACGGGCCTTCAAATCGAGTAGACATGAGGTCCTCAGTTCTTAGGAGCCCTGAGGTGTACGATTGTCTATTTATTGTAGCAGGAAGTAAGAAACCTTGCATGAAATACGAGAGTGCAACTCAATTTGGCGTCCAAAATGTTTATCCTCCTTACCAAATACGATATCGCCAAACGCATGAACGTCAGTCCGGCAACCGTATATCTCTGGATGAGGAGAGGTCGCATCCCGACCATCCCCTGAACAATATGATCCGAGTCCGCTAGAAGGATTTGGCAGAATTCATCGAGAAGAAAAGGGAAGCACCGAAACCCAAATCAATATCCCTAAACCGCTGGGCTAATCGTTAAAGGAAACAGACTTTGACATAGAGTAATACCACCTATAAAGATTTCCAAAACCCCAAGCCCAGGGTATCCCATCCCTTCCCCCAGTTCCAGCACTATCCTATCCTTTGCTCCCTACCTCCCTGCCAAGATGCTTATGGTATTCAAGGAGATGCCATGGCGATACTAGTGCGCTAGAGGTATCCCTTATTTGGTTAGCATCTATTATGATAGGTGTTCCCTTGAGATTCCCAAACACCTTCAGGAAGCCGCATCTATGGCTGTTTTTGGGGGATAGAACTATATCGGTGAAGCTGTGGCTGAAAGCCACTCATACGGGGTGGGTCCGCCATGCTAGCCACGCGCGTTAGCTCCCCTACCGATTGATCCAGAGCAAGAGGCTTCCAAGCATACCGCATTGGTCTCTTCGTTGCTCCCCCAACACCAGATTCATCAGCGCCGGGAAAGTATCACCGGGCGCTACTGTCCTGCCATGTTTGTTACTGGCAATAGCTTCACTGATATTATTCCATTTGGGAGAGCGCATTTCCTTTTGTCTCGGAGGCTCAATCGCAATAGCTTCACTGATTTAGTTCCTCATGATGGAACCCACGATTCCTATAAACCAGCAACATTCAAGAGATTCACGTTATCAAAGGGTATCTTGATAATAGGACTGGCAATCCCTGGCTCGCAATGCCGGGATCCCGACCCGTTGGCCTAATACGCCAATCCGAGCAATCATGGCTCTTTCGCTCATGGGATCCGAGGTCAAACCATGATCCCCTTTTCGGGATCCTCTCCAGAAATGAGAATCGGGTCCAGTCACTAGACCCAGATACTGCTGGGCTGCCGTGAGGGTAGCTGCGGTCAGCAGGACGGATATTTGGATCCCTGGTTTTTTCCCGACCAGAAACACCCTGCCGGTTTCCAGGCAAAAATCCCCCCGGCTCAATCGACTGATTTCTTTGACCGAAAGACCCTGATCAACCAACAGGCAAATCAGCACGGCATCGCGGCAACCCTGGGGAGTGGCCGGCTGCATCTTTAACTTGCTGACTTGATCGGGGCTCAACCGGACAGGCTTAAGGTCTGCATTGGCATGGAAATTTCGATAGTTCCCTTTGGCCAACGCGCATAGGGCCTGCATGATGGCCATATCCCGTTTATTGTGTACCCCAGCGATATCGAAAGTGGACTGGCAGGTAGCATAACTGATCGAGCCGGATAAGTGCGCCAATCCCACCAATACTTTCAAGGCTGAAAGATGGCTGTTGACCGAGGAGATTGCATAACCGCGGTTGATTTGCCACCGAACAAAATCTTTGATCAAGTCCCTGGTAATCTCACACCAGGCTGTGGGATCGTCGACCAGATCCCCAGTAGGAATCCCCGTTGACTGAAGATAGTCGGAAAACATTCGTAAGACATTTCGATAGGCACGAGCGGTTTTTGGATGGATCAGATTCCAGCTATCTTTGAAGAAAGTATGGGATCCATTATTCACTTTCAAATATTTGGGTAAGACGAGAAAGTAACTCTTCGACCTTCGTGATCTGGTTGTACTGGATACTGGCGGCATTTCACACCTCGTTTTACGCATTTCTCGTAAGCGTATTTATTATGAATCCACGAATCAATAATAGCACGTTTGTTCGGATAGCGAGTGCTGGAGTTCCATGTTCCTTGCACAAAATCGACGTCGCCCTCCAAATCAAGGTAATCAATTAACACTTTCGATCAAAGATTGGCCAAATCAATGCAAAACATCTAACAATTGCAGGAGTACAGGTAGGCAATCGGTACCCTTCTAAAGTTAGCAATGGAACAATTGGAGGGGGTGGAAAATAGCTTGACCCATTATGTTCCCGCCGGCAGAAATTTAAGCTAAAATTCGTTCAGTTTACATCCAGAAAGAGGAGCATCACCATCTTGATTCAATGTGAAAGCAAGAGAGCATCCATCTGCATCGTGGGATCGATACAATCGGTAGATCAGGAAGATCTCCTACCGGAAAGTATATTTCTTGTATGTACTATTTCTGTGACCTTTCGAGAACGACAATTGAGATAATTGTGGTTAATTTTGTTTGGTATGAAGTTATTGCGCTACACATCGAAAAGTGAACATAGGGGGGGTCTTAGAGGTTCTATCAGCTAAATGCCGTCATAAGCACATTATCGAAAAATGATCATCATTATCCACCGAAACGTTTTCGTCATGTTCTAGAGACCAAGATAACTAGGAAACCATACAACCATTCACCGATTATTCCACTCTCTCAGGAAGGTCCTACTTGGATAGATGAGAAGATCTCCCGGGTCGTTGGGGTTACCTACAACGGCCGCCTGGCTGTCGTTGCCAAACTCCGGGTAGGCGAAAACCTAATCTTGCGTCGCGAACCAAAGAATCCTTACGACTACAATGCGATTGCGGTTGATCGATCGACGGGAGAACAGGTTGGGTATATTGACCACTTAACCGCCAAGGATCTTGCTCCAAAACTCGATAAATTAAGCAAGGTACCCCTGGCTACGGTCTATCGCTTGGTGGGGGGTGGGCTTGGGTACTCATCCGGCGTGGAAATCCGTTTTTCCATAACTGATCCAGTTCCAAACCACTGAACGGTACTCCAACAGTTGGAGTCGAGTGCATCTATCAGGATATTGGATAATCGTTATTATTCCTGATTGAGCGAGACGACAGGCCGAAATAGAGCAACTTAAAAAAAGAGAGAGGAGTTAGGGTTTCCAAGCTCCTCTCTCTAGAGATTAATTTATGCATCATATGTATTTAGATCCGAAAATCGATATACTCTTTCACAACCATATCCAATTTTGTTTTAGTTCCAATAACGGATCGTAGTCAATACTGGCTGGGCATCAATTAATGTTACATATCGATCCCGTCTAGATATATGGCATTACTTCTTGGGCGAAACATTGTAATTGGTCTTTTAACTCCTCAACAGTATCCGCGCAATAATAGGTTCCACAGAGATGATTTACACCAGCCGCTTTATATTTCTCAACTTTTTCAATAATCTCATCTGGACTTCCAACCAAATTCGTTGTTGTTAGATCCATATCCGATTGATCCTTAAGTGTAGATGCTTTCAATGAGACCAGATGCTCATATAACTGGCTACGGCAGAATCTCTCAACAGCTGCTTCATGGCTCTTCCCAACATAGCAAATGAACTGGGGACCGACGGCTAGTGCTTCACTTTTCCTCCCAAGATTTTCGGCGGTTTCCCTTATCTCTAGAACCATCTTCGCTAACTGTTGGGTAGGCATCGGTGCCGGCATCCAACCTTGACCGTACCGAGCAGTACGGTTGGCAGCATTTGGATTGTTACCTCCGAAGTAAACGGGCAGAGGATCCTGAAGCGGCTTGGGATACATCTCTACATTGTTGAACTCATAATACTTTCCATGCCAGGAGGCTGTTCTTTCTGTAAACAAAACATGTAAAGCTTGTGCTCCTTCTTCCACCAATTCACCCCGTTGCACTTTCCAATTTGGATTAAGCGCTTCGAATTCTTCTCGATAGGCTCCAATCCCAAGGCCGAGAATGAATCGACCGTGGCTGAAATGGTCGAATGTAGCTATCTGTTTTGCAACGACAACAATGTCACGACGCATGGGTAGAACTAACATTCCAGTGCCAAATTTCAATTTTGTTGTCTGGGCAGCAATAAACGAATAGGTTATTAATGGCTCCCAAAAATTCGGGGGTTGGGAAAACTTTTCCCGCACGTATTTTTGGGTGGTCATGTGATCATTCCCCCAGACGGAATGATATCCAAGCTTTTCTGATAAGACGGCTATTTCAACTACTTGGTCGGGTGTTGCGAAGGGAACTGGATACATCATCCCTTCCATACATGTAGGTAAACCAACGCTACATAACATGATGTGCAATCCTTTCTGGCCTGGGATCCATATAACTCAAGTAGTTAGTACAAATTGATTTGGTTTATCTATTCAGGATCATAAGGTCTCGGCTCAAAGTCGATAAAAGGACATTGCCATTAGAACTAACCAAAAATGGGTCTTCAACATGGATGGCGCCTAAGCCGAATTCATAGTAAGGAGTTTCGATGTTCACAACAGTCCCCTCTTCGATTACATCGGATACCCCTGGAGCAATCATGACATCTTCATAAACCTCTAGACCTATTCCGTGTCCTACGTGGTGACGTTCGTAATATGGTAAGCCGGCATTTTTCGTGGCATCCATTGTTAAATTAAAAACTTCTTCACCCGTCATCCCAGCTCTTGTATGATCGATTGCAGCTTGCTCCCCAGCCAATAGCGCTTGATATATCTTTCTAACCCTAGAACTCGGTTCACACAAAGTTGCTGTTCGGGCAATGTCGGCCCAAAACCCTTCCAAAACCAAACCGACATCGAACCATATCGTATCTTCGGGTTTCAAGGGGGTTCTGCCCGGATCTACTTCTCCAGCCACTCCGTTTCTGCCGAACCTTATTAAAGTAAACTGCGGTTTACCTCCTTGGCTGACCACGGAACGATCAAACTCGCGTGCCATTTCGTACTCTGTCACCCCAACCCCTGCTATAGATAGCGAGGCTAACACTGCATTTTCGGCTACTTTAGTCACCCTGCACAGATGCTCGATTTCTATTGGAGTTTTAACTTTACGGATCTCCCGAAATAGTTTGGAAGCTGAAACAAAGTTTGCCGAAGGAATTCGTTGCTTCAAATTATCTAGATATTGGCAATGGATATTGAATTCATCGATTCCTATCTTCTTGTCGGTTAATCCCATCTTTTTGAGAGCAAATATCAACCCATCTAGAGGCGTTTTCTCGGGATGATATTCCTGTGCAACCTTTTTCAACCAGAGCTCATCACTTGTTAATTCAACATCATCAATTGGACCAAACCTATAGAATTGTCCATAAGTGACGACATCTCTGATTGTTTTATATCCCATCCAGGCCTGGTTGATCAGTCCCGCAGAAGCAATGAAGAATGGCTCTGTAGGTCGGTCACGTGTGATCACCGCATAAGATTGATGCTCGTAAGGATATAGTTTTAAGCCATCGCTATAGACACCAGTTAGATAATACACATTCCCTAAGGTAGTTGCTACTAATCCATCCAATCCATTCTCGTCCATCTTTTGCTTTAATCGCTCAATATTAACGAACATTGCGCCTCCTTCATAATTACCCCGTTACGAGAATGATGTGTATAGTAAGTACTGTATGCTTAGCGACTAAGTTGTATACTTTTCTACCTCAAGGTATCGATCACGGCTATCCGGTAAAACGGTGACAATTCGTTTTCCAGGACCAAGATCTTGGGCTACACGAACACTGGCAAGCACGTTTGCGCCTGAAGACATCCCACAAAAGATACCTTCGAGTTGAGCCAGTTGGTGGGCCATATCGATTGCTTCCTGATCGGTAATTGAAATCACTCTATCTATAAGGTGGCTTTCAAATATTTGAGGAATGATTCCGTCGGATATTCCCGGAATGAGTGGATAATCTTCCGGATTGCCCATCATGGCTTTTCCTGAAGGCTCGACTCCCACAATCAGAATATTCGGATTATGCAGTTTCAGCGCTTGAGCAACCCCCAGGATTGTTCCGCCAGTTCCAACCGAAGCAACAAATGCATCCAGTTGTCCATCTGTTTTTTCAAGTATCTCACGAGCGGTACCATCTCGGTGTGCTGAAACATTACAGGGGTTTGAAAATTGACGGGCCCACCATAGGTTTGGATTTCCCTTCTCGAGATCCAAACATACTTGTCGAGGAAGCAATTCAACGTGACCACCATGGACACTGGTATCTGCAGGGGAATTTTTCGAGTCACTTGAGCGACTAGCCTCGTATGAATCGATGTTTACTGATTCAACTTCGCATCCATAGGCCTGCATGATCGCCATTCTTGAACGATTGGCCACCATTGCTGGTGAATATGCCTTCATCTTATATCCCTTTACTGCTGCCACGAAGGATAAAGCTGTGCCGGTATTGCCAGTCGTTGCTTCAATAATCGTACTTCCCTCGTGTAGTAGCCCTCTTTCTTCTGCGTCTTCCACCATTAATTTTGCAATACGGTCTTTAATGCTGCCACTCGGATTTAGAAATTCGGGTTTGACCAAGATATCAGAACCAAGTGTTTTTCCTATCCTATTTAACCTAACTAGTGGGATATCCCCGATTAAATCCATCATACTCTGTACTATTTTTTGGCTCGAGTTCATGGCGCCTCCCGGTTTTCGATGCCAGCTGATTATTAATGATTCACCATCTCATTCTGAAGTAGACAATGTTTTATAGATATTGCGTCCGTCAGATTAAACGAGAATAACATCTAATTCATTGCTTATAAATCAGACTTCTTGCCAAATTGTGGTCTCCCACTTTTAGTCTATTTAACTAATGCTTGACTCTGAAGATTAAAGTGTGTACAATTGTTTACGTAAGAGGAACACTGTTTCTGCTATTGTTACACGTTGCAGACTATTTGTCAAGATAGTATTTCCAATTTCTATTACTTTTTCATATGTTCTAAGTCGGGCTCTGCATAAAGTCACAGGTTACCCAGAGAATATTGTTACTGATACAATCCCATAGGCTGTTACACCAGCCAAATATGGCAATCGACTTTCAATCTGGGATAAATAAGGAGCAGGCTGTGACCAAAATCGCTTATGACCAACAACCAAATCAAGCCTTAGCGAAGGCTTTAGAGATATTAAACGCTTTCAGTGAAGATAAACCAACTTGGGGAATTCGCGAACTGGGCAGGGAATTAGGAATTAATCCTACAACTATTCATCGATTGGTTACAACCCTAGTAAACGCTGGCTATTTGGAACGCAGCCCTGAGCGACAGACATATTCCTTAGGGCCTAGAGTATTGAAACTTGCCGATGTTTATCACCACTTCAATCCATTGCCTACCGTTGCCCGTAAGGTATTCGAGACCTATGCGGATCGGTTTGAACATACTTTGTACCTTGGGTGTTTAAACAATTATGAAGTAATCTACCTGGCAATCCAAGATGGCCGGGCTCCAATTAAAGTAACTATAGAACCAGGAGCTTCAACCGGTTTGCATTCGACTGCACTTGGCAAGATCTTGCTTGCAAATCAAACCGATGAGTTTATAAGCGATTTCATCAATAGCCATCGGTTGTCCACTTTTACCCAAAGAACTATTACAAACCCCGAAACTCTATGGGATCAAATTCGTGAGATTAGAGAGTGCAAGTACGCAGTAAATGATGGGGAACAATACCCAGATGTTGGATCGTTGGGAGTCCCGGTTCCCGAAAACGCTCATCAAAGTTTGTATGCTGTAAGTCTTGCATACCCACGCCACTTAATTACGGAGAACCGACTAACGATTGAAAGCCTTGTACCCTTAGCCCGAGAGATCGCGCGTGATATCGCGATTAGGATCAATGGCATCGGCTAACTGCGCAGAAATCGTGATGTATCCATCAAGTGATCTGGGTCGTGGCCGTCCAACACCCAGAATTAATCAGTTACCAGATTATTCGAATTTATTACCACCAATTTACGCAATCATCGGACAAAACCCGACTGCGTTTGTATATCCCAGGAAACGGATAGTGGAATATCTGATATTCCATTATGGGATCAACAAGTCATAGAATTGCTGATTTTGTGTTCATTATCTTTAAAAAGATAAGAAATAAGGATGAGCGCTATGATTAATAATTGCGGATCCAGCGGCTCTGGTGTTATCGGAAAGCGTATCTCAAGAAGAGATGTTCTTGATAAGGTAACCGGAAAAGAACGGTATTCTGGCGACTTATCCAAAGAAAATATGCTAACGACCATTCCAGTCCATAGTCCAGTCCCTCATGGAATCATTCGCAAAATCGATACAAAAGTTGCACTATCGGTTCCCGGTGTCGTTTCAATCCTAACAGCTGCTGATATTCCTGGCCGGAATACAATCACCCCATTCGTAATAGATGAACAGCCTTTTCTATCCTCCGACCGGGTACGATCGATGGGGGATGTTGTTTGCATCATTGCAGCTGAAGACGAACTTTCAGCTCAAAAAGCTAAAACCCTGATTGAGCTTGAAATTGACGAATTACCGATCATTGATACTCCCCAAGCCGCTATGAAACAGGGTGCTTATTCAATTCACCCAAAAGGAAATGTAGTAAATCACGTGAAAATCCGTCATGGTGATATCGGAGCTGGGTTTCGGCAGGCCGATATTGTCGTTGAGGGAAATTACTATACGCCCTTGATTGAACACGCTTACATCGAACCAGACGCTGCTCTTTCCTATTACGATGATGACGGGACCCTGGTTGTCAATGTTGGCACGCAAGGAATTTATGATGAGCTAACCGACATCGCAGAAGGTCTTGCTTTACCTCATGATCGTGTTCGGATAATTCAACCTGCTATCGGTGGCGCATTTGGCGGTAAGGAAGAGACATATATTGGATTTTTCGTTGCCCTAGTGACGTACCACACAAAAAGACCCGCCAAAATGGTATGGAACAGGGAGGATGTCTTTATGTTAAGCAACGTCCGCCATGCAAGTTATATATACATGAAAACGGGGGCGACAAGAGACGGGTATCTCACAGCACTACAAGCTGATTTGGTTTATGACACGGGAGCATACGCTTATTGGGGTCCAAACATCGTTGCATTTGCTAGCTGCATGGCATCCGGCCCATATGTCGTACCAAACGCCTGGGTAGATGGAAGAGCAGTATATACCAATAACCTTAGAGCGGGATCCATGCGCGGCTGGGGTGCACCTCAGGTAGCATTTGCTTGGGAATCCCAGATGGATCGTCTTGCTGTTGCCCTGAAAATTCATCCCCTTGTCTTTAGGTGGAAGAATGCCGCAGCTGATGGAAGCTTGACAATTAATGGGTCACCGTTCCCACCTGGAGTTGGGGTAAAAGATACGATTCGAAAGATGGCTGAACTCAAAGGTGTTTCGCTAACCCAATAATTTCGACCTATTACTTAATGCCGTTTTAGTATGCGGATTTACAGCAGGGTTACCGGGGAGGGTTGCGAATGAAGAAACTCGGAACAGGTTATGCGAGCACCTATATGGGGGCAATGATTCGCTTCGGCATAAACGACGAATCCAACGTAAGAGTGTCGGTGAATCCGGATGGATCATTGTTGGTTGCTTCAGCTGCTGCCGATTTGGGTGAAGGCTTGGGGATGACATTATCGATTATTGTCTCTGAAGCTTTTGGTGGCCTTGATCAGGACCAGATCCACCTTCTGTTAAATGATTCGGCGAAAGCACCTGATGGGATGGTTACAGCGGCATCTAGACAAACCACCATGACCGGGATGGCAACGTATCAAGCATGCGAGACCCTGTCTGCAAAGTTGCTCTCTTTAGCCAGTGAAATACTAGACGTTCCAACGGAGCAGCTGTCATGGATTGGCGGTCTTGTAGTAGACAAAAACCAACCTGAACATTTCATCTCTCTTCCAGCAATGGCTGATGAGGCAAAACGGGTTGGGATTGAGCTAGTCACTCAAGCGAAATTTGTTGCCCCCCTAACTACCCCGTTGGATCCTGAAACGGGAAAATCAGAACTTCCGATCAATTCATTCAGCTACGCAACGGTGGCTGCGGACGTAGAAGTGGACACGGACACCGGCGTTGTTCAGGTTTTGAAACTTACCGCAATCATGGATTCGGGCAAAATTATCAACATTGAAGGAGCAGAAGGGCAAGTAGAAGGGGGATTAATGATGGGCCTCGGGTTTGCCTTAACGGAAGATTTTATCCATACAAAAGGTATCCCGATGACACGAGGTTATTATCAGTACTCAATCCCTTCATTCGTCGATTGTGGCGAAATCGAAGTTCATTTTGTGGAAGATTCACCAGGTTTTGGACCTTACGGAGCTAAAGGATTAGGCGAATCACCAACTGTGATTACTGCACCGGCGATTTTGAATGCCATTTACGACGCAATCGGTGTTCGGATCTACAGTTTGCCTGCTACTCCTGAGAGAGTTATTCGTGCATTGCGAGAACACAAAGCAGTTGTTGAGGAGGCATAATCATGTGGCAGGGGTATTTTATACCTGGGACTATAGACCAGCTGCTAGATCTACTTAACACTCATCAAGATTGCTCGCGCATCATTGGTGGTGGTACCGATGTAATGATACAGATAGAGAATGGAACTAGCCACCCCCAATACATTATTGATATCAGTAGAATACCTGACCAAAATAAGGTCGAACTGGATAACGCTGGTTTCTTACATCTGGGCGCAAATGTCACTCACAACCAGGTTGTGACGTCATCGCTTTGCCGCCAAAATGCATACCCTCTCTTCCAGGCATGTTTACAGGTGGGCTCGCCCCAGGTTCGCAATCGCGGAACCGTGGTAGGAAACTTGGTGACCGCATCCCCGGCTGCCGATGCCCCTCCAGCTCTGTGTGTATTGGACGCGACCATCGTTATATCCAGTAAGTCAAGAGGTGTTCGCAGAATTAACATCAATGAATTCTTCACCGGATTTCGGAAAGTTGACTTACGACCTGATGAGGTGGTAATTGAAATAATCATTCCACCACACAATAGCAACTTTGACGCTAGATTTGTGAAGCTCGCTGGTCGGAGAATATCTGGCATATCAACTGTGAACGTAGCTGCATCGATTCAAAAAGATATGTCAGGAAAGATAATCCAAGCGATGATTGCACTGGGCAGCGTAGCCCCAATGGTCGTGAGAGCCCACAAAGCAGAGCAGTTCCTCCTGGGTAAACAATTAAACACCGACATCATCCAAGAAGCCTCCAAACTTGTTGTCGATGTTATCAATCCAATCGATGATATCCGTGGCAGTGCCGAATATCGCATGTGGATGGCTATCGAATTAACCAAAAAAGCCTTCATTCCTTGGTTGACGGGGAAAGAAGAGGAGAAAATTCCAGATCGTATCGCTACGCTTACTACCCAATACGAAAGTAAACCGATCCCGGAAAGTGGATTCTCTCTCGATATCCATGATGGGTCTCGGATTGAAATTAATGTCAATGGGATTGGGTATAGCGTTACAGGGGCTGTAGGAAAAAGTCTCCTCCACCTGATCAGAGATGATCTGGGATTGATGGGTTCAAAGAAAGGATGTGGGGAGGGAGAATGTGGCGCGTGCACAGTTCTCCTTGATGGTCAAGCGGTTTTGAGTTGCTTGGTTCCAGCCCCACGAGCACACCATTGCGAGGTATTTACGATTGAAGGTCTAGCTCAGGATGGCAATCTGCATTTCCTTCAAAAAGCAATGATTGATACCAGTGCGGTTCAATGTGGATATTGCACTCCGGGAATATTAATCTCAAGCTTTGCTTTACTCAAAGAATACCCAGGAGCCAGAGGAGATGCGATTAAACAGGCTCTCTCGGGACATCTCTGTCGGTGTACTGGATATCAGAGGTATTACAAAGCGGTAGAGAGTGCCTTTATTCAATACGAGGAACAAGTTGTGAAGTGACACAAAAACTACATATAAAGGAATTTCAGAAGAGGAGGTGATACTAACCAAATACAAGAACGACAGATCGTGTCAGTTTGGTCAAACTAAAATCAGAAACATTTCACAGGACAGGAGAAGGCGATGAATAGTAAGAGAGTTTTCGCTGTTGTTATGGTAGCTCTACTAGTCTTCCTGACGATTGGCTGTGCTCCACAAACTGCCCCGGCTTCACTTGCAGAAAAACCCACTATCCCCCCTGCTGCTCCAGCCAAAAATCTCCGCGTGGCTTTAATTATGGAGGGAGTTATCACGGATGCAGGATGGAATGCTGATGCGTACAACGGCTTGATGGAAGCAAAGAAACAAGTCGCCAACATAGATGTTGCCTACTCCGAGGGTGTAAAAGCGCCGGATTGGGAAGCTACTATGCGGGATTATGGGAAACAAGGTTATGATGTGATTTTATGCCACCACAGTGTCATGACAGACACCGCAGGCCGCGTGGCACCTGAGTTCCCAAAATCACTCTATGTGGTTTCAAACTCTGGCATCACTGGACCCAATATTTCTGGTCTGGACACAAAAAATGAAGAAAGCGGATATATGGCAGGCTACATCGCTGGGCTGCTGACAAAGACCAAGAAGGTCGGCTATATTGTTTCCATCGATGCACTGTTCGCCAGGCGCGCAAACCTTGGATTCAAAGATGGTGCAAAAGCAGCTTGCCCGGATTGCGAAGTAAAATCCACAACTGTAGGCAGTTCTGATGACCTCGCTGGTGGAAAAGAGGCAGGCTTTGCCATGTATGATGCTGGAGTGGATATCATCTGGCAGTATGCGGATGCCACTGGCCTCGGTGTTATTGAAGCCGCCAAAGTTAGAAATCAAATGGTTATTGGATCGGGCGCCGATCAGCTGGACCTTGCACCG
The DNA here is from genome assembly GCA_028714615.1 of Anaerolineaceae bacterium. The sequence goes on from JAQTMA010000008.1 coordinate 14,009, forward strand.
GACAATCTAGTAACAACTACCGGCCAATTCTTAGCACCGATGATCCTTTCGGTAATCAAAGGTGTCAAAGAAGGCACCTTTGTAGCCAACCAAGCCCACCTCTACGGTTACGATACTGGGCTGTATGACTTGGGGAGAATTAACGATAAGCTGGTGACCAAAGATCAAGCAGCCAAAATAGAACAAGTCCGTCAGGACCTGAAGGCTGGAAAGATCAAAATTGAACATCTGATGCAGTAGTATTAGAAATACCACAGTACCCGAGTACACGACAAAGTAGAGGGGCGTCATTTCTGAGTCCCTCTACCTTCCAATAAGGCATCGCATTACTCAAATGGGGGAGTTCTCCTCTATCACTATTGAGGTTTTAAGGGCAAGACTTACTCGGGGTTCCTTGGAATGTGGGAGGAGACAGATCAATGGCGAATGCGATCAAGATGGAAGGAATTGTAAAACGCTTTCCAGGGGTCCTGGCTAACGATCGTGTAACCCTCCAAATCAACCAGGGGGAGATCCATGCATTATTAGGAGAGAATGGGGCAGGGAAATCAACCCTGATGAACATTCTTTACGGGTTATATCGTGCAGATGCTGGGCTCATATACCTGAATGATAGACCCGTTGAGATTAGAAATCCCAAGCATGCAATTGAGCTAGGCATTAGCATGGTACATCAAGACTTTATGCTAGTACCTGTATTCACCGTTGCCGAGAATATTATTCTTGGAATGGAAACACCCCGTGAACCACTGCTAGATCTTCGCCAAGCCTGTAGTCGCTTGGAGGAAATATCAAAGGCATACGGACTGAGTATAGATCCTTCTGCAAAGATCTGGCAGCTTTCAGTAGGTACACAACAAAGGGTGGAAATAATTAAAGCCCTTTATAAGGGCGCTGAAGTTCTCATTTTGGATGAGCCTACGTCCGTTCTAACTCCTGGCGAGATTGACGATTTATTTAAAATCCTGAGACGGCTAAGAGATGAAGGCAAGACTGTCATATTCATTACACACAAACTACACGAGGTTATGGAAATAAGTGACCGCATCACCGTTTTACGTGATGGTTGTGTAATTGGGACTGTCGAAACAAAAAACGTAGACGAATCGACTCTAGCCAAAATGATGGTTGGCCGGGAAGTAGTGCTGAAGGTTACTAAACCCCCAGCTTCCCTAAGACAGGAGATACTATCGGTAGAAGACGTTCATGTACAAGGCGATCGAGGGATTTCCGCAGTAAATGGCGTTTCGTTACACGTCCGAGCAGGAGAAATCTTGGGAATTGCAGGGGTGGATGGGAATGGTCAGGCAGAACTCGCAGAAGCAATCATGGGTTTACGGCCAACTACCTCTGGAAGAATTCTTCTAGAAGGTCAAGTGATTAATGGATTAACAACGAATAAGATCATTCAAAAGGGTGTAGCCTTAATTCCTCCAGATCGAAAAGGAATGAGTCTGATTGGTGAGTTTACAGTTGAAGAGAACCTATTGTTGAAAAGATGGAGATATTCGCCCTTTGTAAAATATTTCCTTTTTAATATCCAATCTATTCACAAATACAGCGATAGCATGATAAATGAATCCGATATCAGGACACCTGGGGCTTGGGTTAAAGTAAAGAATTTGAGCGGCGGCAATCAACAAAAAGTTGTACTCGCTAGGGAATTGTTCTGCAAACCCAAATTATTGATTGCCCAACAACCTACACGAGGCTTGGATGTGGCAGCCATTGAATATGTTTACAAACGACTGCTGCAAGAGCGGGAGCGAGGGACAGCCATAATTCTTATCTCGACCGAACTGGATGAAGTATTATCGTTATCCGATAGAATAGTTGTGTTTTATGAAGGAAAAATAATGGGTGAGGTCGATGGCGAAGCAGCCAACGTCCACGAAATTGGATTGATGATGGCAGGGTCGATGAAAAATCATGAACAAAACTGATACAGCCGTAATCCCGATTAAGGACAGAAAAAAACATGGGCTTAAATCTGAGACCCTGATCAATATTGCTGTACCGATCTGTGCTGTTCTAGCCGGATTGTTGTTAGCTGCCGGATTAGTCATAGCTGCAGGTGTGGACCCGATCAAGGCATATGGGGCATTAATCACTGGAGCTTTTGGGGATGCCTGGTCCACGGGCAATTCCCTCGGAAGAGCAACACCATTAATTCTCGCTGGCTTAGGTGTTGCTTTCGCATTTAAATCTGGTGTGTGGAATGTAGGGGCCGAAGGACAAATCTATATCGGCGCACTTTGTGCCACACTCGTGGGTTTATTCGTTAAGGGCCTACCAGCATTTATTCACTTGCCTTTGTCACTATTGGCTGGATTTACCGGTGGTGCGATTTGGGGAGGAATCGCAGGATATCTGAAAGCGAGATTTAAAATTAACGAAGTAATCAGCACTCTTATGCTAAATTACATAGCAATTTACATTGTGGGTGCTTTGGTTAGAGGACCCATCATAGAATTCCCAAATCACGAACCACAAACAGCCCAAGTCGCCGAGTCTGCCCGCCTCCCTATTATCTTCCCAGACACTCGACTCAGCGCCGGCATACTCCTCGCCATTATAGCGGTCGGGGTTGTTTATCTCATTCTCAGAAGGACACCAATCGGATACGAGGTAAGAGCCGTTGGCGAAAGCCCTACTGCTGCTAAACACGCCGGCATGAATATTGTTTGGATCCAGGTGCTAGCGATGCTGATTAGTGGTGGCTTAGCCGGTTTGGCGGGTACATCTGAAGTATTGGGGGCACAATACAGGCTCAGAGATATGTTTCTGCCCAACTACGGTTACGATGCCTTAGCAGTTGCTATGCTGGGGCAATTACATCCTATTGGTGTATTCATTTCAGGCATTTTCTTCGGAGCCTTACGCGCAGGCTCTGGAACAATGCAACGGATGGTTGGTTTGCCATCTTCTCTCGTTTTTGTTATACAAGGCGCGGTTGTATTCATGGTCGTTAGCACCGTAATATTCCGGGAGTTATACGCACGCTCGTCGCGGAAGGAAAAAGTCCATGTTGAATGATTTACTCAAATTACTGCTAACAGAGGAATTCCTGTATGCGACGATCAGGATAGCCACGCCAATAATCTTGGCTGCCCTCGGTGAAGTATTCTTGGAGCGGTCCGGTGTCATCAATTTGGGTATGGAAGGAATGATGCTGATGGGAGCACTTTTTGGAGTTGTTGGAGCTTCCATGAGCGGTAATACGTGGATTGGGCTATTAACAGCAATCGTAATAGGGGTAGTGGTAGCTTTAATCTTCGGTTTGTCTGTAATTACGCTTCGAGCCAACCAAATTGTGGCAGGGGCTGCCATTAATATTACTGCACTAGGGCTAACCACCTTTTTGAACCGGGTCATCTTTGGTATACGCCCTCTCCCCGTGCAAATAAATGTACTCACCCCATGGCCAGTGCCTATACTTAGTAAAATTCCGGTCATCGGACATGTTTTGTTCGAACAGGATCCTCTGGTATATCTCGCGTACTTTGTCATCATAATATCAACATTTATTCTGTTTAGAACTACATGGGGCCTGAAAATTCGTTCCGTAGGCGAACATCCCCGTGCTGCTGATACCGTGGGTATATCTGTTAATAAGTGGCGGTATATCTGCCTAATGTTTAACGGGGTCATGTGTGGAATCGCGGGTGCTTCACTTTCGCTCGTCCAATTAAATACATTTACTGATAATATGACTACCGGCCGAGGTTTCATTGCTATGGCTGCGGTAATTTTTGGTCGATGGAATCCAATCGGAGCTGCACTTGCATCATTAGTATTCGGCGGGGCTAGCGCTCTTCAACTTCGTTTGCAAGCATTTCAGATTGGGATATCCAATCAATTCTTATTGATGATTCCCTACTTGCTAACTTTGGTTGGTGTAATTATTTTCCGGGGCCATACTGCAACTCCAAAAGCATTAGCAAAACCGTATGCGAAAGAGGAGAGCTAAGCAAACAACATTTACGACCATCGAGCTCACCTGAGTAATGCAGTCAATTAGTGAGTGGGCACAATTTACTGAGAACCTTTTTCCTCTCACCCACTATTTCCCCCGAGAAAAATAAGGACACCACCAACGAGAAAAACCTGCAGGTTGGTAGGGTTATTCAATTCGGCTGCCAGATTGTTATTGCTAAACCCCAGGTAGGTGAAAAGCTGACCTTGTGTCATAAACCAGAGAATCAATATGCCAGAAACGCCATTAAAGGTGATCGCTTAACAGGGGATCATATATAGTTTATTGACCGATTCGCCTTCGAAAATCCTGCGGCAAAGTTCGATCGTTTCGGATAACTTGTCTCAGCAATACTAAATTGCTTGATTATTGGTTGACCAGGGTATTCATCCGTTGTTGAAATCCGGTTTTTGTCCCAGAGCTTGCGCATCATAGACAAAGACTAAAATCAAATAATGAACGGGGTGATAGAGAGAAGATGCACCCTTACCCCATCAACGTACCCCCTCAATTATATTAGAACATATTTTCTACGCAAAAAACAGTAACTTCTCACCGTTTATCGGGACAGACAGTAAAGAAGGACTGCGCAGAATGCCTTTTCGATCACCAAAGCCAAGGCCGCATAGCACTTTGCTCCCTACTCGGAACGAAAGCTGCGGGTGACTTTGCGATGCACTACCGACGATCGCAAAGCCCGTTCGGACATATTGTTTGGTCGGCTCGACATCGCTGAGGTAGAGGAAGACGAGCAGACTCTGGCGTTATCTCCGGAACCGGTGTTGCAATCTAGCCTCCGGCTGAGACAGCGGACGCTCGAGCAGCTGGTCAAGGTGGCGTTCCATGCGCGCTACTTGCGCGGCAACTTGGTTTGGGGGGAGTTGCTCAGGTTGGTGATGCAGGGAGATGCTTTGTTCAAATCAGCTTGATGGATATCAGTGCCAATCAAGTCTGTTCTCCAGAATTCTCCTTTTACGCAGAATCGCACTGAAAAGTTTAGCAATGTTTAGTTTTACCACGACAATGTTTGATTCAATAAGTTTTGCATTACTGAGGTCGGAATTGATGTTTCACCGCAAGAAAGTTTACCCTATACAAATCCGTTTTAATCATTTTAGCGTTTGCTAGAATGTCTTTTGGAAATCAATTTCCCTAGGGTTCCATCCATTTATGTCTACATCGCATTGATCGATTTCAAATTTTAGGATATTCAATACGCCAAGTATTTCAAGAAGTAACCTCTTATTAGGACAGTCGAGTGCTCATCGATTGCCATACTTGAAACCTCATCTTCTCCAATCCGATTGGATAATCATTCACAATTTGATTTCACGTAATACATTGCCTACTTCACTTGCAGTTTCAATTCTTTCATTCGGATCATCAAATAATAAGGCCATTACTATCTCATGAATGACGGGACAATCCTTTTTTGAGGGAATTCCTGCGGATACCTTCCCGGTAGCCAAATACCAAATTACCTTGCCTAATTGGAATAAATCAGAACGATGGTCAACTGGATGGCTTTTATCTTCGGCAGAAGCAATTAATTCGGGTGATGAAAAAAAGACGGGGCCAACAAATTCCTGTTGCCTTGTAAAATTATCTAATGGTCGCCCCGAAACATCCTCATCCATCCTTTTTGCTATACCAAAATCGATCATCTTGATACACCCGCGTTCTCTACCCCACACGAAATTTGCGGGTTTGATATCTCGATGAATATATCCTAATGAATGAAAATAAGCCAATGCATCACAGATTTGTAGGCAAACCCCAATCAACAATTGCGGAGGCAGTGGCCCATGTCTTGATATATGCGCGGCCATGTTATCATTTCCAAGTTCTATTGCCAACCAAGGTATGCTTACTTTATCATCATTCTCGGAATGGGCTTCAACACTACCATTATCATAATACTTTGCGATCCTATCATGGTTCAGTTCGCGAATTATTCGGACTTCGTTCCTAAAGCGATCAACGCGGGAAGTTTCTTGTTGTTTTAAAATTTTTATTGCAAAAAACTCATCTCTATTTATCGTGCCATTATCATTGACCTGATAGGATTGAAATACTATTCCATTACCGCCCTGTGTATACGTAGAGCCGATCTGATATTCATTTCCATTTTCACCTCTTACACATCGCGGTAAATTGAATCGACCAAGAGGCGTGTTTCCGTTGAATGCATTTATGTACATTGATGGTTTCTCCGAAGTCAAAGGTTCTCGTTTGTTGAATATTGCGTAATAATTCATGCCGGAAAATCAACGACTAGAGGAAACCAATCTATTATGTTTTCTAAGCAACATCTTATCTGGGTTGCTGATTGTATCTCGAACATACGGCTCAAGGCTGGGTGGTAAATACCGAGTTGTGAGAATTATCTGCCAATCTTGATCGGTGCTATCCTCAGTCGAAGATAACTGACCGATGTAATTTAATAACTTTGTATGGTTATCCTCATTCAAGTCACCAACATTCGGGGAATCAATGACTAGCATCTTCGGGAAGTATGTTTGCTGCATTCTGGCGAAATTGAGCAATGCGAGATGAAAACATACAGTTGCCAGCCCTTTAAATGCAGTACCTTGAGCGATATATAAATTACCATTGATTAATGGCAAGAGTGTCTGCGGATCAATAGACACTTCCCGCACTTTCGGGAAACCAACTGCCCTTAAAACATCCGAATACATCCGCCTGAGTGCTTCCCGAAGTTGACGCTTTGCCTTACTGACCTCTTCAAGCTCATCCGTTAATTCGGCAAGTTGGGATTTTAGCTTGTCCAACTCCTCTCTTTGCTTTTCAATAGATAGTCCCTGTTCAAGCAGGTGGATTGCCTTCGCCAATTCAGCTTGACGTTCAGAAACCATATCAGCTTGTGCAATTAGTTGGTCAACCGCTGGGGATACGAAAGCAGAAACCTGTACTTCAAGTTCTCTGCCTATTGCCCGTTCGTTTTCCTTCAGTTGCATCAACCGATTTTGATAGCCATTCAAATCCCTTTGCAACGAATCAAGGATTTGATTGGTTTCTTCAATTTGAACATCAACATCATCAGTTTTTAGTATTCTTCGGGGAAGAGAGTCAGAAGTGGTAATTAATGGACGGTTGCATAACAAGCATCGTCCTGCTTTCTCTCTAAATCGCATCTCAATAGAAATTTCCTGCAAACATCGAGGGCAAATATCAAAATCAACGTGACTGAGCTTGGTTGTGGATGCTTGTAAAAGCAGAGATTTCTGCTTGTCGCTACGGAGGGAAGAATTTAATTCTTTGAGGCGGTTTGCTTCCTGCTGGTTGCCAAGGTAGCTCTGTTCAATCTCAGAAATTTCCTGTTTGATAGATAATAACTTCTGGCGAAGAGCATCTGTTTGACCACGCCTATCACTATTCTGACCTTGAACCATCAATTGTTGGATAGCGCGTTGTTCTGCTCGCGCCGTAGCTAGATTTGTTCTTGCTTCTTCAACGTGAGCATTCGCATCAATGAGAGATGGCACACCATTCTCATCAAGAAATTTTGTTACATTGGTTACAAAGTTTTCCAATAATTGCTCCCGTCTAGTTATTTCACCTATTCGCTCTTCCAATGGGAATCGGTCAAGAGGGGTGATACCTGTCAAGAAGCCAATAATGTCGGATTTCCGTGTCTCCGGTTCTACCTTGAATAATATTTCCGCAAAACTATTTTCTTGATGGAGGATAAATGCACGCATTAGCAAGCGGAAACTAAGTGGTGTGGTTTCACCTGTGCGCGTCTTTACCGACACTTCAGGAATACCTGTCAATTTAAGGAGGAGCGGAGACATATCTTCAATACTGATCATCTCTGACGGAGTTTTTTCCATGCCCGGTACATAAGGGCCTTCATAAAGGTGGGCTGCGCTAAAGATATCAACCAATGATCGTTGGATTGTAAAAACCCCACTATCGACCTCAAATTCAAGCCACAATGTATCTATTTGATCAATAATTGAAGCAAAAAAGAATTTTGCTTTTGAGTCGTGCTTTTTCCCAAATCCATGTTGAATTAATTCGACTAGTGATGTCTTGCCACATCCGTTTGTCGAACGAATATCATTCCCAGTCTGAACTGATTGGATAACATTCAGACCCGGATAGAACCTCTGATCGTAAGCCAATTTACCATCGACAACAACCCGCCTGATAATTAATTTTGGTGATTGCATGGATACCCCCTCATAAAATGATCAGTAGATTATCAGATTATCTCGCCCAACTTGCGACTGACGATCTCTGGAAAGTTTTGATAGATGAATAATTTCAGGCGCGAACCAGTATAGGAATTGAATAGTTTATAAATGTGATCGGCCCTTCTAATCAAACGCGAAAACGCTGGATCAGCTTCAAGGCTTTGTAAAACAGAAACGCCTTTTGGTGTCAGTCGAAAAACATCAACTCTGTTAGCCAACGGTGGCTCGATCAATCCTTTTCCAACCATATAGGCAATCACAACATAATATGCAGAATCCCAAGGGCCATACAGATACCTCACCATTCTGCTTTCAATAGTCTCCATGTCATCTGCATCTGATACCCCTAATTCCCTATCCACAACCTTTTTCTCCAGCTTGATTGAAGCTCGCTGCAAGTATTCGGGATATCTCATAAAGAAGTCAAGTTTGGCTAATAAAGTCCGTCCAGTTATTGCAGGTAATTTTTCGGGGGTTGATTGCGGTTTTCCGCAATGGCCTAGCAATATGACTAGCCGTGCTACATGATAGGCTAAATTCTCCGTTGAGGGTATGCTTCTCTTCATTGATGAGCCTCTCGGTTAACACTCTGCCACCATGAAAAGCATTTGTCAGTGGACAGCCAGAGTAGGCCCAAGCAAAATGGTAAGTCTACATCATGGATAGTAGGAAAATATGTATTTATTATGCTTGGTATCTGTGGTTGAATTGTAGCCATGATTTCAGGCCCAATCTTGGAGCTGGTACTATGATGGGAGATTGCACTCCGATTTAATGATTGGATGGTAATGAGCGCCAGTTCTAAATCTTCGATTTGATCATCCAACCCAAGCAATTCTAAACGACGGCGTTTTCCTTGAGCGCGTTTCATTTGGAGTGCGAGTGTAGGAAACTCTGTAACATCGAAACCACCCAAACATGCCTTCTTTTCGGCTATCGAATTGCCGGGAATTCTCTTCAGATCGGGTAAATTTGCCTCTACCGCAACAGCTTCTTCCCGGCAAGCCATTACCTCATTCTGAGAAATTGTCCTTTCTGGAAGACTTTTCGCTTCAATAATTTTTCTCACAATGAGAAGAAGTAAACGGGAGAACATATCATCCAACTTAGGAATATTTAATAAGGGTTGGCCGGGAAAAGCTTCCATTAGCGCATTCGATAATTCATCAAAAGGCGGACGGCTGCGAATATAGAAGGACTTTGTATCAATCCAGGTATTGTGGAGCAAGCTACATGCCTCAGAAATTTCAACTTGTTCTCCCCCCGATTTCATCAACTCAATAATTCTAGGCAAAATTTCCTTTTCAAGTTCCGCCAATTCTAATGCTTCTTTCTCTAAAAGGGTCTGCCCGTCATGTATTATGTCCAGTAAGTATTTCAAGCGGTAAAGTTGCCCATAGGATTTGCCTGGCTGTAATTGGGTCTTGGCATCCGCAACATGATCGGAAACAAAGTGAAACTGGCAGTGATGGTCAAATGCTGATCTTCGTCGGTACTGGTCCCTTAGAATGGGTAAAACGTCAGCGATCGTCCAGGGCGGTTGGGACTCATCACGGCATTTCACCTGATGAAGTTCAAAGGATCCATCTATTTTTATTAAAGTTACGTCATCGATCCCTTCAGGTATTACACCTATGACTTCTGAATGGGGGAGTATTAGGTGGATACACCAATATGCTGTATAAACAATTTGTGCCCAATGTTTTTCGAGCGTATCTGCACCCGTGTCGTCATATTGTCGTAAGACCAATTCTTTAACTCGTCTATTCATCCTGACCCTTTATTGAATCAATTTGCATAGCCTGAATCAGCCCTGCTACACGTACTTCACAGGCATACCAATTAGTAAACATACCGACTAAGCGGGTATTCTTTTTGCTCTTCCTGAAGAAGGGCAAAATAATCAGTTGTAATTATTCAGGGCTATACATCAATAATTATACTCATGAGTAAGAAATCTTAGCAATTAATCAACCGACTACAATAGGAAATGGTGTTTATTAGTGGTAGTTTCTTCCGCCGTGGCATGATTCCGAGAAAACGTGGGTGAGTTTGGTGATATATTGACTGCTCATTACGATTCTCAAAATATGAGTTATTACAATTATGGATGATTAGGTGCGCCACCGTTTGATGCCACCACCAAATAGTTGGTTCCCTCTCACCCATAAATCAACGCCCTCCGGCGCAGGTTGCCTGACTTGCACCCAAGCATGGTCAATAGAATGATTGCCTCCTACTGTTATCGGTGCTACGGATAAGGCCAATCGCTTTTGGCCCTATCTTCCTAAACTGATCGCAAGATGAGATCTACATGTTTCGTCTCGGACTCACGCCTGATGGGTGCAAAGCTCTGCGGGTTTCATTGTGCGATCAGTTTAGGATATCACTGTGCGATCAGAATATGTTTTTCACCCGGTGATCCGTCCTCGCAGCTCTAGCAAATCCTGCTCGAAGTTCTCACCTCGGATGACCACCACCCGATACCCCAACCGCCTCAACGCGATCCGCTTCCTCTCGTCCGCCACCTGGACGTAATCCCGGTAATGCGGACTTCCATCCACGAACACCACAATACGCGGTTGGTAGAAGAAGTCGGCAATCGCCAGCGGTGCCTGATCCTGGTCATACAGCGTTTTCTGGCCTTCATCCGGCAGCCGGACGTTCTGCTCGACCAACCAATCCAGAGTTTGTCGTTCCAAGTCGGATTGGCAACCCGCATGCAAAATGCTCAGGCGGTCTCCTTCGGTTACATCGTCCGCTTGGATGGTGACATCCCCTATCCCGTTCAGCCAATCTAAAACCACCGTCCGGTCCATCACCGCGTGGTCGCGCTGGTTGTAGAAGGACAGCAAGCATTCGTAGCAAGCTTTCTCGCAGCCCTGTTCAGAATCATTCCCGTGCAATAGTTCCCGCATGCGCAACAGGAGGGAAGTCATCCGGTCCGGCTCGTTGAGCGCTGATAGGATCCCACTCCCACCGGTGGAGGTTTCGTATAAAATCACCCGGGAGCATAGAGGTTTCGCGGGGTCTGGGAGCAGAAAACCTCCAATCTCACTTTCATCCACCTGGAACGCCACGAGCACTGCTCGGATTAAGGCGTTCTTCAAGGTGGTGTAGAACACCTCCCGGCGGTAATTCCCGGGTAGTGGGACATCGAAAATCGCCAGATCGCTTTGCTGCAAATCGGTCAGCCACAGACCCTGAAGCAAATCTTCTTCATGGGCGCCTTGCGAGCAGTCCCCATGCTGAGTCACATTGCGGATATGTTTTCGCACGGCCTCTTCAGATAACAACCAGGCATTACATTTCCGGCACAGGGTAAAACCGGTGGCCTGCCCTTCCGCATTGCGCGGGCCATGATTGACCAGTAAGATCTGACCTTCATTTTCCAACGCTATCGAGAATTGGGCACTGCCCCCCGAATTGACCGAGTAGCGGCGGGAATATCCAGACCGGCGGTAATGCGGGGTGATCTCGTACCCCAGCCTCAACCGTTCTTCCTCGTCAGCGGTAATGCGAGCCCGGCGCATGGCGAACATGTCGCATAACGCCATGCCGAGACGCGGATGCATCGCCCCCAGGTCCTGCCCACAATCGCAAGCAGCCCGGCTGGTCTCTTGCTCGCCAATATAACTGCGCCCACAGGCTGGGCAGATCAATACCCGCTCCGTAGATGGCTCGAGCTGGCGGGTCTTAGGCCGGCCATGGGTGACTTCATAACGTTCGCCCCGGTAGTACACAAAGTTGCCAGGAGCATATTCGACCAGCGCAATCGAGGGGCTGCGGGCAAGCTCTTCCTCGCGCATATCGAAGGAAAGGTGAGCGGCCTCGGGTGGGAAGGCATATCCAGGCAGAAACCCTTCTCCACCGAGGTAGCGATAAACGTACCAATCCGCTTCACCGCTGCGCATGTCTTCCAGCTTCTTTTCGATCACCGATCGCCGGCGGTTCAGGCTCATATCGACACCCTCTTGACCGAGGATGCGGTTGAGGCCCTGCCGTTCTTCATCCAGACGTTTGTACTCGATGCGCCAGCGCTCCATCGCCCGATCCAGATCAGCAATAAATTCGCTGACCGTCCCTTCTACCATGACTTTCGTGAACCAGGAGTACTGACCCATCTCTTCCTTGAAGGCTTCAAAGACGGCCTGACAGATGGCAACATGCTGGCGGTCAAGCGCTGTGCGCCAGGCGGTAAGTAGATCCGGTCGCAGCGGATAGTTCTCGAGCTCCAGATCTAGCAGTTCTTCTGGTTTGGAGGGCAGCTTTTCTCCGCCTGCTCGGCCCATTGTCTCCAAAACGAGCGCATGGATGTGCGCTTTCAGCAGGTACGGATTGTCCAGGCGAAACCGCGGGGCGGCGATCGCACCAGAGATCATCTTCTCGGGGAAGCGGTAGAAGTACTGGTCGTGCGGCCCACGCGCCTGACCAACGCCGGCAAATACCGAGATTAGAGACGGCTGTCCACTGCGGCCGGCACGACCAGCGCGTTGGGCGTAGTTGCTGGGGCTGGGGGGAACATTGCGCAGGGTCACGGCGTTCAGGTGGCCGATGTCAATTCCCAACTCCATAGTCGGGGTACAGATCAGGACATTCAGTGGATTGGCTGGATTCTTGAAATTAATTTCGATTTTGCGGCGATCTTCTCCCGCAACCTGGCCGGAATGTTCCTCGGCCTTGATGCGGCCGGCCTCCCGCAGCGACATGGCGTACATCTGCCGGAAATAATTCGCAGACAGGTCTCGCTCGGTGAGCTGCGTCCGGCAGGTGGAGCTGGTACAAACACGCAGCTGCTGGAAACGGTGCACCGTCAGGCATTTCGGGCAGATGAGTTGCCTTTCCGTCGGGTCTGCTTGAAGGGTGATGATATCCGCGGGGATCATGTAGAGACTGTAGGGCGTTTTATGGTCATACACCGTGTGCCGGTACAGGAACCCAATTTTTGGCCGGGAAAGGTTCTCCACCAGGCGGGCAATTAGCTCGTTGGCCTCCGCTGCTGGTAAATCTACCACCCGGCGCACCCAGGCAGTCAGCTGCGTATTTGTCCCGGTGAACCGGTAAGCCGTGTATTTATTCCAATTCGTGCTCGGGGCTTCATCGCTGTAGCCGATCGGCCCGCGGAACTCTTCATCATGGAATTGGACATCCTCGTTCATCCGGTTGAGCACCGTCGTCCGGAAATTGACTGGAGACAGAATCGTGTCGTGGCGAATTGCCTGGCGTTTGCGGATCAAGTCCAACATGCCGAGCAGCAGATCGTAGCGCACTTCCGGGGTGAGCCCAGCCATTTCGGGGATATCGTACCAGGCAGCAGAGTCGGCAGCGAACTGTTCAAGGCCTGAATACCCCACTCGGAGAAGTCCCACATCTTCCAAGTTTTGGTGGGTGCGCCGGTGCGTGCCGCGCAGCTCTTGCAAGGTCAGGAAGATTAGATACTGTTGGTACTTCTCGTCCGCCTGGGGATCGCCCCCGTACATGCGTTCGTCGCGGGCATAATGGGGGAGCATATTCTTCTGACGCAATGTTTCATAGATCGCCAGGCCGATGCCGCCCAGGTCCTGGCTGTTAGCGCTGCTTTTCAAGGCCTGGTACAACCCGCGCCGGAAGGCAAAGCGGCTGTGCAGACTGTTCATGTGAGCTGACTGAAGGGCAGCATCCTGGCGGTTGTCCGAGAAGGCAATAACCTTCTTCTGACCTTTGGGCAACCCCCGCACCTGGGCATTGATCAGCACATCGGTGGCGGTGGAGCGGCCGACCGAGCCAAAAGTAAACAGCTTATTAAACTCCCGGCTGCGGCGGTCATGGGCGATGCCGCAGTTCGGGCAAAACAGGAATGGGCTGGGCAGGAACAGTCCATGCAGCTTGGCATGGCGGCACTGGCCGTCTACTTCGCCGCATTCGGAGCAAATGCTGATCTCGATGGGTAAGACATCCTGGAAATCATGTTTGATACGCCCTGCCGGTGTGCGCCAATGATCGGGTAAAGGATTGGTCTGATCATCCCACGGCTTGAGGGAGAGGTATCCGAGATGGCCAAGGTTTTCGACACTGTCCAGTTCAGCCGAGGAGAGACGATTAGTCTCATCGATGGCCACGCTGTAAAATTCCTGGCCGCAGGCTCGACAAAACACCATGGTGTAGGTTGGACGGTGGCGCCCTTCGCCCGCGCATACCGGGCAGGCCACTTCACCGCGGTCATTGAGATGGGGATGGTCCACATCCAGGCAGGCGGAAATGGCCCTGCCCTGGCTGAAGAAGGCGTGCAGCTTGGGTTGTAGACGAGGCATTTCCATCAGTGTGGCTTCCACCTCCTCCCGGCCGATCCCTAACTCCTGGCTGAGGTCGGCCACGTCGCGCACGTGCTCCCCAAGCAAATGGATCATTTGCCTGTGGGTATCATTGAGCTGGTCGGACAATGGAGCGTATACTTCCGCGATCACGTTTTCCGCTGCAAATGGCTCGCCAAACAACGTGCTGGCGAAGCTGGAAACCGCTTGCGCCGCAGTCTCCTTCCCTCCGCTTTCCACAGTCGCCGAGGTGCCAATACAATGCAGCCGGCCTGCGGTGTGGGTATGCTGTTTCAAGCGTCGGATCAAGGCGGCTACATCTGCACCGCGCTTTCCTGAGTAGGTATGCACCTCATCTAATACAAGGAATTGCAGCACTTCGGGATGAGCGAAGAGGGTGCGGTCTTCAAAGCGAGTCAGCAGCAGTTCCAGCATCACGTAGTTGGTCATCAGGATATCGGGGGGATTCTGCTGAATCTCGGCTCGGGACAATACCTCGGAATCGAATGGCTGCGACCGTCCGGTTGCTTCACGGTAGCGCTGCAGGGCTTGTTCCGGCTGGCTGGCCGTATCCCCGGTATAGAGGGCAATTTTGAGACCCGAAGCATGCAGCCGCCCGGAGAATTCATCATACTGGCTGTTGGCCAAAGCGTTCATCGGATAAATGATTACCGCCTTAATCCCGCGTATTCCCCGTTCCCGCTGACGCAGGGCTTCGGAAACGATTGGGATCCCAAACGCAAATGACTTCCCAGACCCTGTACCGGTTGCCACAATCACATTCTGGCCTTCCAAGATTTTCCGAATCGCAGCCGTCTGGTGGTGGTGCGGGTGAATCGGCGTAGATGCCGCGTCTTCAACTATTCGGCGGAAGGCAGGCAGCACCCCCCGATGGAGGACACCCTGGTCAACCAGGTCGCCTAGCCGTTCCCCTTGGGCAAACGGCATGGAGATTTGGACGAAGGGAGGTTTCCACAACAGCGAACCATTCTCGACGTGATCCAGCACCCATTCGCCGATATCTGGGTTCTGGAAGCGCTGGAAAGTGCGTACATAGCTCAGGTAATCTTGCTGCACCTGGCGCAGGATGGCAAAGGGATCCATCGGGCCGAAAATGACATCTTCAAACTCGGGCTCCGCTGGAGGAGTAACTTGTACCTGGCGGGGCAGCAGCGCAGCCGCCTGCATCGCCTGAAGGAAAGCAATTTGAACCGGCGGACACATGGTTGCCAGGTTCACCATTCCCATCAGCGCCGCCTGATCTCTCGTCGCCAGCACCGTGACGATAATTTCGCGCAGAAATTCCATATTGACTTGGTCGACACCGGAAAAATCGAGCTGCTGCCCGGGTTGGCGCAGTTCTTCCCCGATCCGGTGGGCCAGGGTTAAATCATTCAAATCGGCACGTTCTCGCAAGAGTATCGTCATTATCGATCCCTTCTCGATCAAGCGTTATGCAGTTCTAGTTGATATCCAAGCAATCCCACAAATCGGGAGAAGCGGTGGTCATGAATGGGGAAATCAGCCTATTCCGGTATGCCACAATCAAACGGCGCATGGCGCGGGTCATGCCAACAAACAATATCCGTCGCTCTTGGGCCAGGTGCTTTTCCAAGTCATCGGCTCGTTCGTCGGGAAGGTCACGGGGTAGCTGTCCTTTTTCGGTGTACGGCAAAACAACGATAGGAAACTCCAGTCCCTTCCCGGAATGGATGGTCAGTGCTTTTGCTCCAGGAGCGTAAAGGTTAATACTTTTCCCAGTAACATAGGTAGTAGGTAACCCAAAGTTAGTTAAATATGCAGCAGCTTGCTGGGCCAGCTGGTTATTGGGCGCCAGGATGGCGATCGCGCTGTTGGGCATGTGCAGTTCTCGGGCAACAACAGCCAGGCGGTCAGCCAGAGCTAAAAATAGCATCTCTTCATTTACCGCTGATAAAATAACCGGCCGAGGCCCCGAATGTACGAACACCTGGTCGAGCGCTTCTTCATCACCGGCCCCAGTATTGTTCAACATTGCCGCGGCAGCTGTAGCGATCTGGCGGGTCGTCCGATAGTTCCGTTTGAGAATGCGGGTGCGCCCGGTAACGCGCAGGGAATCGTGTACATTTTTCCAGGCAAACCCTTTGTTATACAGCGATTGGCTTGCGTCTGCGGTTAGGAAAATGCCCTCGGGGGATTGGCATAAATCGATGCAAAATGCCAGCGCGGCGGGCGTTAGATCTTGCGCTTCATCTACCAACACGTAATCAAATTTCTGGCTCTGCCATTGGCCACTCATGACTAATTCTAAAGCTCGCCGGCGCAGGGTACCCCAGGTGGTTTTACGCGGTGAGCTGTATTGCAAGAACCGGTCTGCGTGCTCGTAGATCATCCAGACGGCTTCACGCATGCGCGCATCGAAAGCATACCCGCGTCCCGAACGGTCCACCTTCAAGTACTCTTCCAAGGTCTGGATCCCCTGCCCCTCGATGACCCATTCGAATTCCTCGATCAGGTAATCGTCACGTAAGGCTTTCAAAGCATTCCCGATCAACATGCTTTCAAGCAGAGTTTTGCCATGGGGGTTATAAGCAGCTCTCGCGCTGGTAAGTGCATTGAGCAGATCCATATGGGACGCCATGGTTGGCTTCCCATCCTTCGACTCAACGATCTGACGGGCAATCCGGTCAACCGTTGATACCTCAAGTTCGATTGGAGAGTCTTGGACTCCTTCTAGCAGGTGAGAAATTAGCTGCCGCGATACTTCCACCAGTGTATTGGTATAGGTAGTAAATAGAACGCGGACGGATCTTGAATGATTCCTTGGGTTCCTTACTGCTCGCTCCACCAGTGCCCGCACCCGATACATGGCCACTGTCGATTTTCCTGAGCCCGGCCCTCCTTTGACCAGCGTCGGCCCTTTCAAACCCCAATCGACGTAGCGTTCTTGGTCCTTATCAAGGAGCAGCAAAAAGTCGATGAGATTACCCTCAGCGTAGCGGGTCAGATCACCCGGCTGCTGCACGACCAGATTGGGCTGGTCGACCAATTCTTCCGCAGTCGCCGGCCACAAGCAATCGACGACATGCAGGATATAAGTATCGGGAGCACCGCAGTTCTGCAGCTGGTCCTCAGTCTCGCAGCCCAGGAAACAATGATGGCATTCCAACGGGATTAACCACCGGGTGAGCAGATCTGAGGTCAACTGGTACGGGAGCGTACGAGATTGATCAGTTGCCCTCTGGCGGGTGTGATTCTGCCATTCCACTGGCGTTTCTTGATCCGGATCGAGCGCCTTTTCCAAGGCACTTGAATAATCCGCGTAGGCAGGCTCGTCAGGTTGGTAACGCATACGCTCGTAGACTTCGCCCCGAGGACCGATACCCAGAATC
Organism: Anaerolineaceae bacterium; assembly: GCA_028714615.1. The sequence goes on from JAQTMA010000008.1 coordinate 31,866, forward strand.
TGGACTAAATCCCGCCCTGGGAAAACTGCGTAGACCATGCGATATTCACCAATGCGATAACGCCACAGATGTTCATGGTGTTTGAGCCGCTTGATGGTATCGCCCCGGGGAGTAATTGGGTCAAGCTCCAATTCTTCCTGGGCGGCATCCACGCGCCTCTGCATGTCCTTGTTCAGGTTGAGGAAATCCGCTCGGAAAGCGGGTTTCACTGTGATGATATAAGGCATAATACCTCTATTTCGTTGGAAGGTCACCAGGGTGATTGTCTATGAAGTAAAACACCCATTCCCGTTCTCCGTAGATTCCCTGGACTCCCCGGATTTTTCCCTGATTCATCAGCTGGCGTGTGATCATAAACACCTGTTGGTGCGGCGATACCCCTGTCTGACGGGCAATTTCAGAGTTGCTCGCCCCATGGGGAGCGATGGACAACAGGTAACGTACAATTTTTTGGGTATTGGTTGGTAACGCCCTCTCGCCGATTTCCTTGTTACTTTCTTTTGCCATAAATCCACACCTCAGCGCATTCCAGACCGTCCGGTCCAAATTCGGCTTCGACCTGAACCCCGCGGACATGATGAATGTGGTCATCCGGGTATAGCAACCCAGTAAATGCATCCACAATTAGCTTGGGGATATTCTCTACATCAGGAATCTGCCGGACTACCTGCCCTCGAGACTTGTTAACGATGCAGTGGATGGAAAACACGAACCAAGCGTACTGACTAGCCAATTCGTTGGACAGCCCAGCTCGCTCTCGAACTGTCTGCTGATATTCCTGGTCGTGCGACGACCCCCAGGTCTGGACGCGGGGAATCGAGAAGCGAGCAACCTCTTCTAGCCCAATTGGCTTATCAAATATCGGCATGATGCGCTAACCTTCGTCCGATCTCTCCGAAATACGAATCACTAACCCCTCGCGCTGTCGGGTGCTTGACTAACGCAAAGAAAATACCCTGATTTTCGGCCAGTCCCCACTCCCCAGAATCCTGAAGATGAAACGGTTTCCCCGCAATGATTTCATACCATTTTTGATAAACCAACCCATAGCAAACCACATACTCAGGCTGACAGCGTTCAACCATTCCACGAATTGCTTCGGCTCTACTGTAGCGCTTCGTTTTGCGATATGCCTCCCGGCTGCTGAGCTCGGGTATGCTAAACCAAGTCGGATAGTTCCATATATTAGCATTGGGAGATGGTAGAGGCAGCAGTTCTAAAGAGCAGGTCTCCCCATCCTGGCGACCAAAACAGGCCTTCTGGTAGGCTTGGACTGATGTTCTATCATACGGCTCCCCTTTTAGCGACTGTAATAGGCATATGAGCCGTTTCCACGTAGGTTGCATCCTGACCGGATCCCTGAAAAACCGATCCATCCCCAGCCGGTGATGAAACTCGGACACGTCGGCTGTAGCCGGTCGGCCAAGTTCGTCCCAAATCTCCAGACGCCGGCAGATCTCCTCCCGGGTATCTCCGCCGCCTTCCTCCATGCCCACGAACCAGAAAGGACCGGCTGGGTTGCCATAGCCGTAAAACCCTTTCATGAAATCAATGAGCAGTTTGTCAGATGGTGTCTCAGGCATAACCGACCCATAATCGATCGAATGACATCCCTATTAACCTCTAAGTCGTTCCTACCTTTGTTTGCTTTACCACTCCTTCGAACAAGCCATCTAACCCGTTCACGAAGGCTTCTACCTGATTCGCCGTCATCTCACGCCAGCCAGATACACCTAAAGCACCAAGGGCCGCTTCTTCGGATACGGGGAAAAACTCCGTAAAGACCTCAGGCTCAATATACATCCATAAGGGCTTGCCAGGTTTCGGATCAGCTCGTACGGTAAACAGCATGCGGGTGTGGTTGTTGGGAGGCGTAAACATGATACTCCGCGCATATGGACGCGGGTATAGGCCATGCTTCAGCGCTCCTTCGACCAACGCATGTACCTCCGCCCCGACCCCATGTTGATCAGCCATATGGCATATCGCATCTATGGTCTGGTATTTCACTGGTTCCGAGAACGCATTTCCATGATCTGTATCCAACTCGGTCAGTTCCCGGGTAAGGATCCGCTCACCAGTCTCGAGCTCAAACATATCAAAAGAAATGACCGAAATAGGCATCTCGTAGCGTTGTGTCAGGAACTGGACAGTACGGTCTAGCCCCGGTGTTCGTCCGGCACCTACTAAGAAGATCACCGTCTCCCGTTGGGTTGAATTATTATCTTCTTCTACACCCCGTTGGCGCAGGAGTTCATGCAGGGATTTCCCTTTCGGTTTCAGGTAACCATCTACTTGCCGCTGCAAATCCCCATGGCGAGATGTGCCAATGTAGGCAGCGTAGTAAATCGCCTGGCTTATCGCATCCGCAGTAATCGCTCCGGCTTTGATCTCAATAATTGCCCAGCGTCCTTGCGGATCCAGCGCCAGGAGATCAAGGCGTCCACCTTCCATGGAAAGCTGTCGCCCAATAATCTCTAGGCCGCCTTGAACCAGGCGAGGGTCTGCTTCGATCCAAGATTCCAGGTTCTTTTCAATGTCGATATTGCATTCGGGGAGCTTCTTAGGACCCTGTCCAACAATTTGCCATAACCCGAACCTCGACATAACGACCTCCTGGCGAAAATATTTTATTCTGAGGATTCCGTTGATTCTGGTTGTTCTTCTCCGATGGAGAGCAACTTCTTCTCATCGAATTCATAAAAGTCAACACTCTTCTTAGAGATACCGATCTCGTAATCCATCAATAGGTCCAACAGCTTTTCCCCATCAATAAGTGTGATCGGTGCAGTCCCCTGCTCCAGCGATCCATTCTTTGCACCCGAAGAGAACGTGCCAGTTGTGATAATCGTCCCCCGCATAGCTTTGAACCGATGCAGTGAACCACGTAGCTGGTCTAACACCGTACGATTAATGGATCCGCTGTGACGCTTCACCTGGACGACCTCCCTGACAGAACTAATACCTAGCTCGATATCGGCTACCACGTCGACGCCTTTGTCGTTGCTGGGAGAGGTCACACTCACATTGATATACCCCATCTCTTGGAGTAGCAGGCAAACCAGATGCTCAAATTTGTAGGGATTCATCGTAGAAAGGTAATTTGCAAACTTTTCCCGGGCTTCTTGAGAGATTTGGTGGGCCAACTGTTGTAGCTCCGTTTGCTTGGATGTCACGGCTCGGCCGGGAATATGTGATGCCCCTTGCTGCAACTTAGCCAGTCCTTTGTCCGTGATGCTATAGCGATTAGCATTCCGCTCGATCAACCCCCTGTCGATCAGATTTACCAGGCGATTATATAGCGAGCTCTTGTGTACCGATTCGCTGCGGTAGTTGGTGTAGGTATCACAGAATTCAACATACCCAGGAAGGATTTCCGACCGCTGACAGGGGCTATGTTCGCTGACAAGCTGCAACACTGAAAGCAAGCCTTCCTGCCGATCCAACTCCATCACCAAGCCGCCATCCGGTTGGGTAATGAATTCTTCCCCTCTTGCGGTGTTCTTCAGGCAATCCTGGTTATCCTTCTCCATCATCTTGTAATGGTCGGATAGCATCCAACACCAATAGGAGTGGCGGGGATTAACGTGCTCGTCTGTTTTTTTCCAAAGCCGTTTGGCCAGCTCACGTTCGGTACCCTGCAGCCGGATAGGGATCCATTCTAATGGGTCCCTCCAGTCTACATTCGCCTGAGGATTGCCTATCTGATCCCAGATCTGCTTCATCATCGCCATGTAGATTGGAAAGGCTTCTCCGTCCATGGCTTGGATGAACGCCCTCACCTGAGTATAGGTCGGGAGGTGCGGGGTGAGTGAGTGGCGAACATCAGCAGTATCCATTGGCACTCCTTTTTTTCGAATCATCCATATCAACAGTTACTTAACCCACGGCAGCCAGGGAGATAGCAGCCTCTGCCAGACCTCCGCAGCAGACCAATCACCTTCCGGTTCTGGATCAAATAGCACACCAATCTCCAGGTCGATCCAAACCCAGTCGAGCCTGCCTTTTTGGTTCGCTGCGGCTGCCAATCCAACCAGGTTTTGGCTGGAATACAAAGGTTCCATTTCGTCGCGTAAATTGCGGACTTCGCGGCAGGTTAGTTCTCCCTTTTCGTTCATATCGAACCATAATCTTCCTGCGGAATGGTCTGCACAGTAGGATTCTATGTTTTCATACGGCCACTCATCCCCGTCTTCCAGGATTTCCATACCGGTTGTGTAAGTTCCGCCAACTTTAACCATTAATGGATATCCATTCGCTTGGAGTACCTCCCGGGCAGCACTTAAAAAGCTTACTGTACTGATCTGCTGAACGATAGTATGCCAGGACCAGGTAGAATCCATGATCCAGCCGCGGTCCCTGAGATGTGGATTTGCCAGGGCAGCTACCACACCAAAGCCCTTCTCAACATAAAACGAAGTGAATAATTTGCCTTCCAGTTCTTCAAAGCGCAGGCATAACTTGGGGAAAGGATAGGCAGGCCATTGGGTGGTACGCAAAAGGTACCAGGGATTTCTTTCTGGGTTATAGAAATTCCAGGGTCGAGCGGTCAACCCCCGGTGTGAGATACCCAAGCTCTCCTGCCGCAGTGCATGAGCGAGGTCTGGCAAACTTCGGAACGCGATCGTGTTCATAGGATTCTTAGAACCGCCATTTCCGACTTCTACTTTCCAAACTTCTTATATCCCGGATCTTTCCCGCCGTGGACCAAGCGGGTGTGCCTCTCCTGGTCCATGCCCACGATCATCTTCCCGCACGCCTGGCACTTGGATAGCGAGAAATCCATCAGGGCGAGCTGGGCTGGGGAGACCTCGCGCGGTTCTGGCAAGGGTGGTGGCTCGACTTTCGCTGCTGGTCGAGAGGTGATTACTCTATTAGTGGCTATCCCAGGAGGAAATTTCCCTGGGTCCGGAGCGAGCGGGGACTCTGGCGTGGGGGTAGATGGTGGCCGAGAAGGTTGATTTATCTCAGATTTTTGTGCGTTGGATATTTGTGAGGAAACCTGGACAGATTTTATAAATAACCCCAACTCACCCAATATACCAATTGCACGATAAATATTCTCATCTGTAAACCAGGAGTTATCAATTTTTTCGGGCCAATCCGATTGAAAGTATGCCCGAATATTCTCAGGTGTGATGACTCTATCATTGGCAAATATCTCTCGGCCAGCAAAATCTACGGTCGCAATACCGCCAAGATCATCCTTCGTCAATTCAGACAACCGTTTGATTATTTGGCTTGCCCGGTTTGTATCTGTTATTACTATATCTGTGGCATCAAGGGCTTTATTTATATTTCGACCCCTCACAACATTGGTTTTCCCCTTCACAGCCCAATAATTTCGTTTTTTGGCTAGTCCACCTGCCTTATAGGTCAAACCCGGAGAATAGGGTCCGGCGGCAAACTCGCGGTATGAGATGTCCAAGTCCACTAGGTTGGACCTTTGCAAAAAGTAGCTATATTTTTGAATTTCGAACAAAGGTATTGAGAAATTGTTTCCAAAATTCTCTAAAAGCCATGCGACGGTAATCGTTTGACGGAAATTTGGGGATCCTTGTTTATTAATATTTTTGACTGGATCTGGGATTGATGGTATCCAGTGAATAGCAGGTACTGGTTGCCTGAGTTCGGTTACTGGTGTCTTTGCGGCAAGAGGCAGAGGTGGCTCAGTCCGTTTTGGCGCGAGGACCAGAGAAGGGTTGGCCACAGGGACAAACGTCCGCTCGCCGATGACTGACTCCTGCTGCACGGCGCGCACTTCAGGCGGGATCAGATCACTGCCAGCGAGGCGGTCGTAGGCTTCCAAGGAGAGGCGTTTGGTTCGGTATTCACCAAACTTGGCTTCATCTTTTCGGCAGACAATGGGAAATGTGCCAAGGATATATTCAAATTCAAGTCTGGACAAACCAAATAGATTTGCATAAAGACCATCGAGTTCAGCTCGAATATTTGCTCTTCTATCCTCATCCCATCTGAAAGGACTGTATGAGAATCCGTCTGCTCGTCTCGTAGCTACCCAATTAGGACGAATTTCGGTCGTCATGGATTGATCAGTTTGGTTTTTCTTCCATTGCTCAATAATTTTCATTCGTAGGGTATCGTTCGATTCGAGCCAAATATCATCTGCGAGACCTATCATATCCCACGAACAACAAGAAAGCTCTAAAACTCTAGGAATGATGAATTGTTCTAGCTCGGGACAACTTAACAAATCGGGATTTGGGGCAACCAATTCATATAAAACCCCCTTGAGTAACATGCCTGGTGTTCGAAGCCTCGCGAGAAAATCAAAGGGAATTGAGTTCAGCACAGAGAGGAAGGTTGCTTGTTGCTTCCTTGGGAACTTTAAAGGATCCACTCGTAACGCTACCAAGGCATCGTTTGCAGGATACCCAGGAACGAATGCAGCTATTACGGTTCTGGCATTTGAAATGACATTGGTTATTCTTCGGAACGCGATATATATTTTGGGTAAGCCAAGATAAGCAAATCTCTCTTTGGCTAAGCTAGATGGTATCCAGTACCTAGGTTCTATTATGTAATTTGGGTCGATTTTTTGTTCTAGGTCAGGATGATGAGTTTCTGGTTTTTTCCCGAATCTAATTGCTATGTTAATTCCTTCAAAGGAACTAAATCTATGATCATAAATTTGGATGTATTTCCCTTCATAAAAGGGAACGTACTCGAGGTCACCTGATTTATATTTATTATCATCATCAGCAACAAAACCCAATGCCTCCAATTCTTCTTTGGATTTAAATATTCCGCTGTCCCCTGATGCATGAAATAATGTGCTGTATGAAATCGACCAAGGATTGGAGCCTCGAGTCTCGTCTACTAACACCTTTAACAGACTATAGGTCTTCTTCAATATATGGTAATCTGTCTTTGAGGAAATTAGAGGAACTTTCCCTGAATTTGGGCTTAATATTTGGATATCTGATTTCTCGAAATTAAATATTCTATCGGAATCTGAAAGATCATCTACTGTGGCACAGTAAAAGGCAAATTGCTGAGTTTTTGTCGTATCAATTGTTCTGGACGCTATTGTCAGTAAGGAATATCTTTCATGATAGCCAACTGAGGGAAATAATCCTTTCCAATTTTTAAAATCGTACAGAGAAGTAATTTGCGTATTGTCAAATAGGTAATTGAACAGACACAATGCATTATCTGCAGAAAAAAAACTGGATTTTACCACTATTCCAGCTCGGCCCTGGAAATTTATTAATTGACTAGCTAATTCCGTGAAAGGAAGGTAGGTGTTAATCTCTCCATCAGATGAATGAACAAATCTTGCAGAATTTTTTACAAATTTGGTAAGAAATTCTGCCTGAGTGTAGTCATGTAGCCATTGATTGTATAACGAGGGATTCCGCGTTTTCAGTTTTTGTATTTCGTTGTCTCTTGTAAATTTTTTCTTATTGTTCGCTATTAGCTCATCTTTCCCCGAAAAATATTCTATTTCTAATATTGAATATTTTTCCCACGGGGGATTTCCAAGCACTACATCAAAACCACCTGACCCTTCATTGTCAAATAGTTCGGGGAACTCTAGTTCCCAGTGCAGGAAGCGGTGTTCGTCGCGCAAACTCCTGGCCAGCGACTTTTTCTTCTCGTTTACCAGGCGAGGCGCGGCCAGTGTCTGGTAAACGTCCTGGGTGGTAGGCGGCAATGGCATTTTCCGTTCACCGCGACGTGACTGGATGCCAGCCCGAGCATCACGCACTTGTTCCTCTGCCGGAAGCGGCCAGAAAAAAGCCGCTGTCCACAAGTCAAATGCCAGGCGCTTTGCTGAGTCTCCGCTCTTTGCTTGAAGCGCCTGGTAGCGTTGTTCTGCTTGAGCCGGGTCATCCTGCGCCAACTGCTCCAACTCTATCCACAACCGGAAATCATCGGAATCATCGATTTCAATCACCCGCAGCACATTGAGCTGGCCGGCAAGCTCCGCATCGTTCTGCCGCTTCATTGCCCGGGCCAGATCTTTGTCATCACCCGTTGCGCCTCCATAGGCTTCGGATGGGATACCTTTGGCAACCAGATGCTGCCAGGCACCCACCAGCGAGTTGCCGCAGCGGATATGGTGGTCGAGGAAATTGAGCTTCTGGTCCTCCACCACGGCGTTGATCCATAATGAGAGCTTGCACAGCTCAACAGCCAGAGGATTGAGGTCCACCGCAAACAGGCAGTGAGCCAGCACGTCCCTTCGGGCAAGGCGAATGTCGCGCTCCGGTGGGTACAGGTCACCACTGCGAACTTGCCCCAGGCGCAGTCCCAGGGTATTATCCACAGCGATAAGGAAGGCGCCCGAACCGGCGGCCGGGTCGATGACTTTTATCTTCAGCAATGCCTGCTCGGCTGCATGGCGCATAACCGGGGTCAGCAACTCGGGGTGGTCGGCGTCGTAGTCCGGGATGGCGGCATGTAGGCGTTCCTCAAGCACAGGGATCAGCGCCGACTTGATCAATTCATTCACCAGCGAGGGATGTGTGTAATAGGAGCCGGTGGTCTTGCGTTCCTTCCCGCGCGGGTCGAGGAAGAACATCCCTGCCGCAATCTCCCGGCCTTCCACCGTCTCAGGCAAACTGGCGATGCGCGGGGTATAGTCCAAAAGGCTTTCGTAGACGCTGCCCATCTCTTCCACGGATAGATCCGCGTAGGAGATGCGCTGCAGGACATGGTCGCGCTCCACGGTGGTCAGGGCGCGGATGGCTATGAGCAGCGCATCGTTACGCAAGCAGGGTTCATCCCCCTCGCCGTTTGAGCGAGAATCCCGGGAGGTAGCGGGCGTAAGGATAGGGGTCTTGGCGGTGGAAAAGAGAGCGCCGTCATAGCCAAAGATATCCAGCTCAGGAACGCCGTGTTCTACCATGGAAAATGTTGCTTTGAGCCGCTCCCACAGATCTACGTGAGTGTCTTCTCCACCGGGGAGCTCGGCCAGGCTGCGTAGAGCTGTCAGCGAATACTCTTCCATATACAGCTTGCCGCGCCCAGGGAACATGCCGCGCTGTTCGGCAAACAGCAAGAACAGGACGCGGTAGATGATCTTCAGTATATCTTCATACAGTGAGAAGACCGGGATTTCACCAGCCTGCAGCCGGGGCAGCAGACCGGGCGTTGCGTGCAGAAAGCCGTTGGCCAGCGTTTCGATGGCTGTGCGGACGTTGTCGCGCAGGTCGTCGCCCACCTTTACGCCAGTCGATAGCGCGTGCTGGTAGAAGCTTTCTAATGGAGTCAGCTGGGTGGGTCGTTCTTCGACCTCGACGACTTCTTCAGCTTCCTCGTCTTCCACATCAGGCTGAATGCGTTTTTTGGTCCGGGCCGGCGTACTCGGTTGAGCAGCAGGCATCGGCAGGAAACGGCTGGCGTGGCACAGCCTGTAAAGCGCCCGGAAAGCGGCGAAATCGCGCCCGGCGAAGATGCCCTGCAGGTCGAATTCGACATAACCGCGTGTGTAGGTATGGTGATAGTCGCGCATCAGGCGCAGCCGCAGCCCGTCGGTGACGAAACCCCACAGCGCCTCGTGACACAGGTTGAGGTAGCGCTGTACCAGGTCGTGCGGGGCCAGTCGCTTCAACCCGGCACCCCCATCACGCCGGGTGTCCAGGCTGTCGTTGGCCGGCAGCACGGAATGGACCGGAATACGAATCTGCTCGGCGCCGTTGGGCAAGCCCATATGGCTGATCGGGAAGCGCAGGTCATCTTGCACGTCTCCGACCGGGATATCGGCTCGCTGGTACTCCAGGCCATACTCCAGCAGCAGGAAGAGCGGCCGGATCCAGCGGTCGCGCAGGGTGGAGATATCCATCTCGGGGATTTCTTTCTCGATGGCGTCCCAGCGCTCAACCAACAACTCCCAGGCGGCGCCAATGGATCGCTCCAGTTCTGCGGGCGTGGGAGTCTTGCGTCCGGGCAGAGCGAAGGTTTCCGGTGCAGCTGCTGGGTGGTTGAAGGAGACCTGCTGCACAGCCTCGATGAATTGGTGGGTCAGGAGTCCGCCGGAAAGGGAGATGTTGGGAGAGGGCATAGAAGGTCCAGGAGTTAGTGGTTAGTGATTAGGAGCTGGTCAAACTCTTTATTGCATCTGTTCATTCAAGATTGGCAGTAGAGTGCCGTTGCGCAGATAAGTTGCATACCTATACCACTGCCTAAGCATGTCAGTTTTAACTGATAACCGACTTGCCCAATGTTGGGTATCAGAGTAAAGGGCTTCGTTATTTGAGATCTGGATTAAAGTTGGCACATCGTTTTCTAGGATACACGACAATTCCTGCAGAATAAATGCCTGCGAATTGGGCAGTTGCCGCATAATAATTTCCGGGTGGAAATTAACACCAGCTGAATATGTTTTTACAATCTCAACCAAGCTTTTCCTTGCAATGAAATGCGGATCAACAACAATTCTGTGAAGGCAATCGAAAGGTAATAATTCGCCCTTCATCGTTAGGCTAATTTCTGGATTTACGGCATAATCTATCCCAAAACGTTTTCTGAGTTCAGATTTGGTTCTAAGTTCCCTTCTCTTCTTGGGGTATGCATTCGCGGGGTATTTAAACGTCTCATTCAAATCATTGATCAATTGCAGGGAATCGTGTTCGCGGTTGAAATTAAATCCCCCACCAGATTGTATGCTAATCGCAACATCATCAGCAAGCAATAATGCTTCCGGAAAGAACTCAAAAGCTATGGGTCCATAAATGGTTGGTATAGCATCTTTTCCGTCTTCGAAAGATGCACCATAGTCCAACGGATTGGCAAACACTTTATCCCAGACCGAGTTCTCTCGGTCATGTTCATCGGTATCAAAAGCTGTAAAAGGAAGCCTATGTTCTTCGAGTAACCTGCGCGAGGGTATACCTCCTAAGGGAATATATGATTGATAGTCGATAAATTGGCAGGAATGGAAAATCTTAACCTGTCGTTGGTTGAATAACTCGACGACCTCTTCAATTTGTTTGCCGTAAAACATGATGTGGCCTCAATGTGATGTGGTTGGGTAGCGGGTTCATTCCTGTTGCTAAAATAGAATTAAGGAATGGTCAGATGATGTAACACCATCAAGGTCTGTTTCATAAATCCGATATACCTTTCCAGGTTGTCCTTATAATACTGTTTCCGCAAGCTGGGTTGATGTGGGAACGGGAAGATGACGTGGTTCAGGACATTTTCCTCAGGATAGAGATAACGGTAGCCTCGATGTTCTCCGGGTTTCCAGCCTAAGACGTATCCCCAATAATCCCGTACTTTAACATTTCTGAGATCTGTTACGAGTACAGACAAAAGAGGTTCACCCAAGGTAATAACGGGAACACCGGAAAACTCAGCTAATTCTTCCTTCAAAAGAGGTAACCAATATCTTAAAGCCGGCCTAAAGACATCCAGGGATCGAATCTGGGTGGGTGGTTCTATGAAGAAATTCTTATACAGGTTGGTGGCATATACGTTTTCTTCCAGGGATATCCCTAACCCTGCACAGATTCTTGCCAGGTACGTTCGCAGGTTGCCCGACCGATCCAGATTCAATACGCAATGGATTTTCTTTCTGGAAATTGAGTTTTTTATCGTTGGATCCTGGCCAAGTACAACCAATCGGATTTCCCCATTTCCACGATACACCTCAGGGATCGGTAGATCAGCATCGACATAGGAACCCAAGGATGAGTCCCCTCTTAATCGGTCATTTATTGCCCAAGCTTTTCTGGTTAGCGATTCGTTTTGCATTACTACATTCCCCTTTGATGTTAGCGAGCTTAATCCGGCCAGAGTACTTTTACTGATAGCAAGTCCCATGAGCTAATCGCTAACTGGTCGGCTCCTTCCAGCCAACTCGCCTCGCGGTGAAGTGCTTCACGAAGTGCTATCCGATTGAAAACAATCGCCTGGCGCCGGAGTTCAACCTGCTGATCGCACAGCACACTCAACTTCGCATGAGATAGTGCGTCATGAAGGATCTCTTCAGCTTCCTGGTGTGTCAGGGTGACCGGTGATGGTTTTGCATTGATTAACCGCCGAGTAGCCTCGGAGTTCAACGTTTCGTCTCCATATACTGGGAGGGCAAACGTTAGTAAATCCTCAAGGATTTGCGGTGGCGTCGTACTGGTTGTATAGCGAACCACGAGTGTAAACAATGCGGTTACCTCTGAAACATCCGGGGTGACAAGGACAGCAGTCCGGCCATATCGGATTTGAGCTCCTGGCTGGCCGCAGTCCGGCTCGAATGTCTGGCGTTTGAGCACGTCCATCAGCCGCCTGACTAGCGGGTGCCCCAGATCCAATACTTCTACCTCAGGATGGTCCAAACCGACTTGCGGATCGAAGGTGGCGCGCGCAATTCCATCGGCTACACCCGGCAGCCTGAGATCTGGATTACTGATCGCGATCCGCAGGGTCCGGTCCGTGTTTTCGGAAACTACACAGCCCATGCTGTTCAATCCGCTCATCACAAACTTGCGGATTTCCTCGGTAGTACCGATCGTTTCATTCACCTGCTGCATCTGGGTTTCGACCACACCCAGGCTGATATCGCTCTGTCCATAGAAGGATTCGCCTTTGATCCGTTCCAACAGCTCTTCGCTGAATGGATCTTCGGGCGCTGCCTCATTCTGAGCGACAGTTTCAAACAAGCTTAGCTGGACCGGGCCGAGATGCACCCCCCGGCCGTGCTCGCTGATGAAATCCAGGATGTTGTTCTCATCCCCAAAAAAGGGCGGGGAAAAGCCGTAGGCATCGCGGATGCTGCGGGCTTTCTTGACCAGGTGCTCGAGGATGACCGCGTCCAGGGTATCGTTCATTACCATGGTACGGATGACCACCTGCCCTTCGGGCTGCCCGAAGCGGTCGATGCGGCCGTTGCGTTGTTCCAGGCGATTGGGATTCCAGGGCAGCTCATAATGGATCAGCTGGCTGGCCAGATACTGCAGGTTGACCCCTTCACTAATCGCATCCGTAGCGACCATGACGGCCTTGGGGGCTTGATCAAATTTATCGAATGCTTCCTTGCGCTGGACCTCATTCATCCCACCGTGCAAGGTAATCACCTTGACCTGGCTAAACTGCGGAAACTTTTGGATTTGCTCCGCCAGGTACTCCATCGTGTCGCGGTAACGGGTGAAGATGATGGCTTTATGCTTGTTCAGAACCATAGTGCGCAGCGTATTGCGCAGCAAATCCTGCAACTTATTATCAGCAGAGGGGGTGACGCGTTCAGCCAGGCGCTGAAGATCGTCCATGGTTTTCAGTTCCGCCCGGATAGCTTCTGGACTGCCGGTGGCGACCCGTTCAGAGCGGTCGACGATTTCAGCTTCGTCGTATTGCTCGCCTGGATCCTCATCGAGGACATTCGCCCTGGCCACCTCGAAGGGGATCAGCAGGTCCTGATCGGTTAAGCCGTCCAGGCGCTGCTCCAGGGCCAGCCGGCGATTGCGCAGTGAACGACGCAGCGCTTCGGGAGATGACAGTGCCCGTTTGTGCAGGTGAAGAACTGCCCACCCTGCCAGGGTTTGGATGTTGGTTCGGGCGCCGCGCACATTCTCCAGGATCAACTCGCCATATTGATTAACCGCCTCGATTACAACGCGCTCCTGGGCGGAGGGCTGTATGGTGACTTCGTTTTGGTCGCGTTCTGGAAAGTGCTGCTGCGAGCCGGAACTTTGGCGCAGCCACTGCTCCACATCTGACCGGCGGCGCTGGATGATATGCTGGCTGGCTGCTGCCCGGTTAATGCGCGGATCATGCACCGGACCCTCCACCATGTCGGGATCCAACATCCGCAGCAGGCTGGCGAAGGAATCCGTATAACCGTTATGCGGGGTGGCGGTGAGCATCAGCATATGCTTGACATTCGGTGAGGATGCAAGCGCCTTCCCTAGCTCCCAGCGGTCCATGCTGACGTGCTGGTCAGGTCCGCTTTGATGGGGTTTGGCCATCTGGTGGGCCTCATCAACCAGGACGATATCCCAGGGAACTTCCAAGATTTGGTTTTTGATATCCGGGCTTTTGGCGTAGTCAATTGAAACGATGAAGCAGTTGTGGAACTCCCAAGGGTTTGAGCCGGCTGGCAGGTCGCGTTCTAAGGCGCGCCGGTGCGTGCGTGAGAAGATGACTGCATCCAGGTGGAAGAAGTAATCCAGCGCCTGCCGCCACTGCTCGCGCAGACCGGCCGGGCAAACAATCAGCACACGCCGCGCCAGGCCGCGCGCCAGAAGTTCGCTAACGACAAGTCCAGCTTCGATGGTCTTGCCCAAGCCGACATCATCAGCGATCAGCAGGCGGACGCGCGGTTGCTCCAGGGCCATCACCAATGGAGCGAGTTGATAAGCCACCGGGATGGCCCGTGACCGCTGCAAAGCCAGCAGCGGCGCGGTGGAATGGACCATTGACAGCCGAAAGGCGCGCAGCATCAGGTCATGGGCTTGGGGCGTGCCAACCGTGGCCGGGTCGGGTGCAGGCAGGTTGCCAGGGGAGACCTTCTCAACGGGGAGGTAGAGGCGCACCTGCCGGGTAGCTTCATCGACCGCAGTCAGGTAGAGAACGTCGCCGTCTTGGGCATCCACGCGCCATAAGCGTTGCCGAGCTTGCACCAACGTACCGGGAGAGTACAGGGGCATGATTTTTCCTTTGATCGTTGTTGGACGAATTGATTATATACCAGACCAATAAATTTTCCGCAATTTTCAATTGCTCTCATGGGCTCACTCATCACATTTGTCAGGTTCAATAACAATCAAAAGAGACTATTCGGGATGGCAAGGAAATTAATGGGAGGAAAACCGCTTTGGTAAGCATGGAATGAGTGGTTTAGTATAAAGAATTATCTGACCCACGCATAACAAACCACTACTCCGAGCTAAATATACAAAACCCAACCCCAACATGCGCGCAGGTGTCGAAAAAGCATCGACACCTGCGCGCATTTTTCCGCATTGGTTGGGGCCGGCGACGGTTGAGCAAGTCGGGGGGCTAACCGCACTCATGGAGATGGGACTGGACAATCACAGCCGGTCCCATCGCCTGAGCGTGCTCTCCGTGCTGGTCGGCCGGGAAGTGCTCTCGGCCAAGTACCTCACCAAATGGGAAGCCCACACCCTGATCGATATGATCCGGGAACCAGACGTAACACCATGGAGCTTATCACGAGATGGCTACACCCTCATCCAAGGCGCAGAGCGAGAAGCTGAAGCAATTGCGGAACGATACCACGACCCGGATCCTGAACTCACGGCGATTTATGGGGATCTACCACTGCCCGGTCTGCATGAAACCCCTGAACGGGTCGGGTGAGCTGCATGAGGTCATGCTAACGCGGGGCGACGTGCAGTTTGCCAAGGATGAAGACAAGCTCCGCATCCACGTGCCCCAAAACTGCACGGTGCTGCACCCGGGGGACTGCCACCACGCCGCCCAGCACACCGAAGAAGGCAAGATTGCCTGTTTGCGACAGATGGCCTTCTTCGAAAGCTACGACGCACTGCACGCGTGGCTGACCGAGATAGCCTTTGCCCTGCGTTCGCGGATCCCGGTCGATGAACGCCGGTTCTTGATCGGACACCATATTGCCATCGAAAAGGTAGACGGATTGTACATGCACCATCAGGAGCGGAAGGCTCGCCAGGTTGCCAACACCCGCCATATTTACAAAGGCTCTACCAGATAGAGCCCAACCATCCATAAGGGAGAACCTATCAATGAGCAAAAGGAAAGCCAAACGTTACCACAACCGTCTCGAGGTCGAGATCATTCGATCCGAGAAATACGCCAACAATAACACCCATTTGATGATCCAAATTACTCTACTGCGGGTCGAAAAGCCTGGAGGTGAGAATGGCGGGGTATGAAGCTGTACCGCAAGATTGGTTCAAAAGTGGCGGCATCTGGGCCGGAATGACCCTGGGGGAGTTTGTGCGCCTGCTGGTGGACGGCGGTCCGACCGACGTGGTGCTGGCGCGGGTAAAGGACAAGTCGGAGATCGGCAAAGACGGCGCTTTTCGGCTGAGCCTGGAGGTGGAGCTAGTGCCTAACGGCCACGTGGAAGAGCGCATGGTGGAGCTGGTCGTGACTGTGGCTCACCAGGATCTGCAGGCAATGATCAACAAGGGGGTCATTCGATAAACTGCTACAGCAGGAGAAAAAATGGCTTGAGCCAATATCGAGTATTTTCAAAAATACTCGATATTGGAGGGGGATAACTCAGTACTAACCGTGCTACGATGATTCTAGGTCCGAAGGGATCATTTGTTTCCCATCCTTATCAATGCAGTATCAAAGTAACCAAGGAGAAAACGATGCAAACAAGACTACTGAAAGCAGCTGAAGTTGCCCAAGCACTGGGTGTCAGCCGCACCCATGCATTTTTGCTTATGCGTAGCGGGGCCATCGAAGTTATTCGGTTTGGCAAGAGTGTGCGGGTCACCGAAACTGCCCTCGAACAATTCATTTGCCAAAACACAAGGAAAGTGAGCAATCCAAAACTGGATGAACTAGACAATCATTAAGTCTTGGAGAGGCTGAATCCAACCTACGGTTTGGGTTTTCGATTATACAACAATGATCAATTATGAATGTCTTGACCCAGTTATTAATTCGTGAGGCAAACCTTCCCAAAAAGAAGTCAGCTGAATTCGCAATTTAGGCTGAACACCATTGAGCTCGGATTCATTCCAATATAGGAGTGAATTAACAACGAAGAGGAAAAACCATGCCTAAAGCAAATAATTCTTCATTTGTAGCCCAATCCCTCGGTGATTTTTCTAAGGATTACCAGAAAAACAACCACGCAGTGATTAAAGCGCGAAAATTGAAAAGTCGCGATCACGACGATTCTCTAATAATGGTCGGGTCCGCAGAAGACGCTGCTGATCTGGAAAACAACCAGGATATGTCCCTTCCCGCCGAAAATGAAGAAATTCCATTCGATTATGGCAAGCCCAAACATCAACTAAACCTACCTTTAATTATTATGACTGATACGAAGGTAAGTGAGAATAGCGATATGGCATACGGTCTGTTGGTTAAGGCCAATAATCCCCCTCGTTTTTTTCAAAGGGGAGGAAAGTTGGTCCTCCTATCGCAGGATGAGAATGGGAAATGTTTGCTCAATATTGCAAATAAAGAAATACTTACCCATCATTTGCACAGGGTTGCCAACTTTGTTCTGCTCGAGAAAAATGGCGTCCAATCCCCTGCCGCCTATATCCAAACGGTCGTTAATGACATCTTAGGGAGATCGAATCTCCCTGGGATACCCGCCTTTCACGGAATTATTAATACGCCAATTGTCCGGGAAGATGGAACGATCCTCGCGACGCCTGGATATGATCAGGTAACTGGATTGTTTTATTCCCCGATAGCAAACCTTGTTGATATTAATATTCCACTGAAGCCGATTCAAAAAGACATCCATACTGCAAAAGCAATTTTAGAGGAAATGATCCATGAGTTCCCCTTCGATGGAGAAGCCTCTAAAACGAATTATATTGGTTTACTCTTAACAACGATGGCCCGATCAGCTATTCCACGCCCTAGCCAAGTACCCTTAGCTTTGATTAGCGCAACCAAGCAAGGAACCGGGAAAACTAACCTGGGGAAATTCGCCTGCACCATCAGCACCGGTCATCCAGCGAAGATAACCCCCATACCTTCGTCGGAAGAAGAATGGGTAAAAACGTCGACTAGTCTTTTAAATGAAAACCAACGTGTCGTCCTTTTGGATAATTTAAGTACAGTTTTGAAATCGGACATACTGAACGCCCTGATCACCGCCGAAGAGTGGTTTACTCGTTTGCTTGGGACCAATCGTATGTTCAACTTTCCCCAGGACATGGTTTTAATTGTGACTGGCAATAATATACGGTTAGGTGGCGACACCCCTCGCCGATGTTTCTGGATCCGTTTGGATGCAAAAACGTCTCAGCCAGAGAATCGGCATTTTTTGATAAAGAACCTCCCAAAATGGGTTCTAGAGAACATCAAAGATCTAGTCTGGGCACTGTTGGTATTAGTTCGCGCTTGGTTCGTAGCCGGTTGTCCAGAACCGACGACGAGCACTATGGGGGGGTTCGAAGAATGGTCCAGGTTTGTTGGGGGCATTTTGGAGTGTGCAGGCTATTCCCAGTTCCTTGCTAATCGGCAACAAATGACCGATACCGCCGTGGATGATGCCATGGAAAATGAGATATTTCTGCGCGCGCTACAAAAGCAATACCCTGCTAGGTCAGTTAGGGCTGTCGAAATAGCCAAGGACATCGAGAAATGCTCTTCACTCCAAGAATTTCTTCCAGGTTGTCTCCCGGACCCAAATGGAAAAGGGCGATTGATGCGTGATACACTTCCCCATTCGCTTGGCGAATATTTCAAGAAGTTAAACGGAACTCCATTCGGAGATTCCAATGTTAGGGTAGAACGAGATGGGGTCCATACTCATACTGGGACCGCCCTATGGCGATTCAGAGCGGATACTGCTGGTTAGTGATGCGGGGGGTGCGGGGGCAGAATGACTTGGTTGGATTAATAGGAAAAACAAATATATATTATCCAACACTGGGAGAACTGCTTTACGCCCCGGCACCCCCCGCAAAAGCTGAAAAAGTCCATTATTTTACGTCAAAGAAGCGTCATTGATGCCAAAAGGATAATTGAAATGCAAACAGCTAACCAGAAAGCGAAAATCAATCTACCCCATTCTGCCATCATAAGAGCTCCCGGCCTTTTGCCAATGCTCTATACAGTAAGCGAGCTTGCACAAGATTTGGGATTACCTGACCGCACCTTACGAGACTGGCTGGCATCCGGTGCCCCACATCAACGTGACTCAAAGAACCGGATCTGGATTGACGGGAAGACATTCTACAATTGGCTCGACAATCAACGGAAAACCAAGAACACCGAAAAGCTTACCGACGATCAGGCGTGGTGCCTGCGCTGCAAGGCGCCTGTTAAACTATGGCAGCCAGAAACACGACTAATAAAAGGTAAACTCATCCATATCCGAGGAACCTGCCCGATCTGCGGTTGCACTATCAACCGGGGAGGACGCCTTGATTAACCGCGAAAATTACACACTGGTCAAGACACATCTGACCTACCTGGAAGAGGTCGGCCAACTCTCGCCCTCCTCTGTCGAGCGTTACTGGTTCTACCTGCGCCATCTGCTGCTGTGGGCCGACGACCGCGTATTGGGAAAAGCCGCGACTCTCCGCCCCACGTTCCCCGCATATGTCGCATCACAACCGGCCAGGCGGGGTGAAGGTAATCTTGCCGCTGAATCTCAAAAGAAGATTGTAGAGACAGCCAAACGATTTTTCCAATGGGCAAAAACCAATTATCCCAAATCATATCGCGAGATGCCCTCCAGTTGGATTGATTTGCTACGTCCTCCCCGTTTACCGCAACCATCGGATGAGCATGAATATGTGACCGTGGACGACGTTACCCGATTGGCTACGCGCATAGATTCTGCTGAAGACTTGGCAATGAAGCGTGATCAGGCTGCGGCAGCCATGCTATTTCTCTCCGGGATGCGGGCCAATGCCTTTGTCACCCTGCCAATCTCAGCTGTCGACCTCCCCAGCCGATCAGTTCGCCAATGGCCCGAGCTCGGGGTCAAGACCAAAAATGGCAAGCGGGCGACCACGTACCTGCTTCCGATCCCCGACCTGCTAACGGTTGTGGAAGAATGGGATGCGCTTGTCCGGTCGAGCCTGCCCCCCACATCGCGGTGGTACGCTCCAATCGAGAGCTGCTGGGGTGACCAGATCTTCTCCTCCGCCGAGCCGGGCGAGAACCGCAACCATGCCTTGGACAAACGTTTGAAGCTGCTTTACGGACGTGCTAACCTGCCCTACCACTCGGCACACAAGTTCCGTCACGGCCACGCCGTATACGGCCTGCAGCACGCTCAAACCATGGCGGACTATAAAGCCCTGTCCCTGAACCTGATGCACCAGGACATCAAGATCACCGACCAGATTTACGCTCCGATCCTCAACGACGAAGTTAAGCAACGGGTTGCCGGGATGTCCAACCTACCAGCAGACCAACCAGATGACGATCTTGGATCTTACTTTAACAGCCTTAGCAACGCCCAGCTATCAAAAGCGATGGCGATTATTGCTGATCGGTTGATCCGGTAATGGTTTATAGATGCCAGTTGTCAGCAGGACTCGCTTTTCGATGCGCTTCTTCGACATCGATATCCGCAAGGCGGGAGTAATGCTGGACCATGTCCAGGGTCGAGTGTCCCAGCAGCGATTGCAGGGTAAACACGTCTCCCCCCGAGCGCAAGTAGGTGATGGCAAAAGTATGGCGGAAACGGTGGGGGTGACTTTTCTTCACCCCCGCTCGCTCGCCCAGCCAGTTGATCACCTGGCGCAGCGCGTCCCGGTTGAACGGCCGGCCATATTTCCCAATGAACAATGGCGTTTCTGGATCCTGGCCATCCTCCCGATCCACCAGGTAGCGCCAAATTGCCTTACGAGCAACTTTTCCCAGATACACCGTCCGGCCCTTCCCACCCTTAGCGCCGCCGTAAACCCCATGCCGGACCTGCAGCTTTCCCGTCTTTGGATCCAGATCAGCCACGCGGAGCGAACACAGCTCGGATGCCCGCAGCCCGGTATCGACCAGGGTCAGGATGATGGCCCGGTCGCGGAAGGAGGTCGCCCGGCGCATGGTGAACTTCTTGCGCCGATTGGTATCAGCCTCCAGGCAGTGGTCGCATGCTTTCAACAAGGCTTCGATATTTTCCTTGCTAAATGGCTCGACTGGAGCTTCGGTAAACTTGGGCGCCGGCAGTGTGTCCATGGGGTCGTGGATGCCGAACTCATCCGCCGCCCAATGAAAGAAGGCCGACAGGGTGACCCAATGGTTGCGGATGGTCTTGGTCGATAATCCACGGTCATTGCCGCCGGTAATACGGCGCGGCCTGTATTCCGTGCGAAGATAGGTCAGGTAATGAGTGATGTCTTGCGTGGTAATGCGGCTTGTTTCCACGTCCCTCTGGTACTCCAACCATAACTTCAAATCGTGCCGATAAGATTCGATAGTCCGGGGGCTGAGGCCCTCAGCAGTTTTGTACTGCAGAAAGCCGTCCACTGCGGTTCCGGTCGATAAGCCCTTCGATCGCCGCGAAGGGGATTTCGAGCCCGGAGGTCTACGGTTCATGATAATCCTCCTTGGTTAGGAGGGCTCTCTGAACTGAAAACCGCCGGGTTCCCTATTTGAAGGAGACCGGCGGTCTGCGATTGTGGCTAGTAGCGGGGGTTGGATTCGAACCAACGACCTCCGGGTTATGAGCCCGACGAGCTGCCACTGCTCTACCCCGCATCGAAGAATTCCTAACAGACCTTAAATATACCACCCTGCTCCACCACCGTCAAGGTCACTCCCCAAAGAAAAGCGCCTCCCATACCTGCCAGTTTTGCACCGTTTGCACGATGGGCGCTTCCACCCCCGGCGTCGGCGTTACCTGCCCAGATGGCTCCACAGGCACGATGGGAACATCGCCCGGTTGGATCATGTGTCCCTCTTGCCGGGCCCATTCTTGCACAGCCACATCTGAGGTAGCGTAGGCGATCTGCTCCTTCAAATACTGTTGAGTTGCGACAAGCTGGGTCATGTGCGCACCCATCTCTTTGCGCTGGTCGTTAAGCCGCAACATCTCACCCATCCGATTGTTGAAGTCCATCATCAAGAGGATGAGCACCACGAGAGCTGCTGCCCACAGAATCCGCCGGTCGGCGAGGTGGAATCGCTTCA
>JAQTMA010000009.1 GCA_028714615.1 Anaerolineaceae bacterium
ACGCCTTCGATCATCTGCACCATGAGCGCACCCAGGAACGATCCTGCGATCATACCGCGTCCGCCGGTCATGGCGATGCCCCCAATGGCCACCCCGGCGATAGCATCCAGTTCGAACATGGAGCCGGCGTTCGGCGCGGTGATGGAGGTGAGGCGTGACATGAGCAAGAAGGCCGAAATTCCCGCGAGCAATCCGGTAATGACGAAGCACAGGATCTTGATCTGGTTTACGTTGATACCCGCCAGGCGGGCGGCTTCGGCATTCGAGCCGACCGCGTAAACGTAGCGCCCAAACTTGGTACGCGCCATCACCACTGCCACCACAAGGGTGATACCAATGAAGATCAAGGCCAGGTTCGGTACGCCCGCCACGTTGCCGGCTGCAATCATGCGGAACCAGGGCAGGATGTCGCTGTTTACATTGAACGGACCTCCCTGTCCAATTTGAACAATAATTGAGCGGTACGCGCTCATCGTCGCAAGTGTAACGATGAAGGGGGCGATTTTCCCATACGCAACCAGCAAGCCGTTGATCGAGCCAAGCAACGCCCCGAAGGCCATGCAGAATATCAATGTGATCCATACGTTGCCGGTACCATTGAGCACCACCACGCCCAGGCCGGCCACCAGAGCCACAATCGAGCCGACGGATAGGTCGATCATCCCGGCAATGATCAGCATGGCCATGCCAAGCGCGATAATGCCCTTGATCGAAGCCTGTAATAACAGAGTGGACAGGTTTCCGTATGAGAAATAGAGCGGATTAATAATCGTCGCAATACCCAGCAGACCGATAAAAGAAACGACGTACGAGTACTTGCTAACGAGCGTCCATACCTTTTCCCAGGTCAGGGTCTTAATCGGGTTTTGTAATATTTTTTCCATTGAATCCTTCCTTGTTCGCGCCGGTGGCGTAATACATGACGTTCATTTCTGTTAACTGCTTCCGATCAAGCTCTGCATTGATGTGACCTTCATACATCACCAGGCAACGATCCGATATCTTGTAAATTTCTGGGAATTCAGAACTGAAGACGATCAAACTCTTCCCACGCTGGGCCAGCTCACCAATCAGTTTATAAATTTCAAATTTTGCGCCGACATCGATGCCCTGGGTCGGGTTATCCATGATGTAGATATCGGAATTAAGCTCCAACCAACGTGAAACAATCACTTTCTGCTGGTTACCGCCGCTCATCGATGTGATGTAATCATTCATATCTCCGGCGCGAATGTCCGTGATCTTCTGGTTCCGCTTGAACCGTTCAATCTCCTCTTTTTTATTAATAAAGATCTTATTGTGCTTAGCAATAAAAAAGGCAATCGACAGATTGTTGAGGATGCTTAGATCCTTGATGATCGAACGTTCTTTGCGATTGCGCGGAACCATCCCCACACCCGCCTTCATCACTGCGCGAATGTTACCCAGGTTGAGACGTTTGCCATGAACCGTCACCGTGCCTGTGTCCACATGGCGCGCTCCAAATAACGCCTCTGAAAGCTCGCCGCGTCCGTCCCCGTGCAGCCCTGTGATTGCGAGCACCTCCCCCTCGTGCAGATCAAAGCTGATATCTCGGAAATGACCCTTGCTGGTCAACCCGCTTACCTGCATCACCACCGGGCCATTAACCTCTTCTTTTACCTGTTGGTTATCGACAATACTTCGTCCTACCAGCAAGTTGGTGGCTTTTTGCTCATCGATATCCTTGAAATACCCACTATCGATAAATTTTCCATCACGCAGAACAGTGTACTTCTCGCCGATGGCGAACAACTCCGGCATCTTATGTGAAATAAAGATGATGCTCAAGCCGTGGGCTTTTAAGCTGCGGATGATGTCAAAAAGGATATCGATTTCTTTATTGGTTAGTGCCGTGGTCGGCTCGTCCATAATGATCAATTTCGAATCGAACAAAAGCGCGCGAGCAATTTCAACCAATTGTTTGCGCGAAGGTTCGAGGTTCGATACAGTCTCCAGCGGGTTGATATCAACCTTGATGCGTTTCAGCACATCATTGGAACGGGCAATCATCGCCTTTCGATCAAGCATCCCTGTCCGGTAGGTGATCTCTTGGCCGAGGAACAGGTTCTCGAAAACTGTCAAGTCGTTGACCAGGTTTAATTCCTGGTGAATGAATTTGATGCCAAGTTTGTTGGATTTATGAATGGTCATCTCTTCAATCAATTGCCCATCGATAAAGATTTGACCTTCGCTCGGCTGCAAGGCGCCGCCGAGGATATTCATCAGGGTGGATTTGCCCGCACCGTTTTCGCCTAGTAGCCCATGGATCTCCGCATTGCCGACCGTAAAGCTAACGCCGTCCAGAGCCTTGACTGGACCAAAGTATTTGCTAATTTCTTTCATTTCTAAGATCATGGGGTGTAAGCCTGCCTTTCCAGCTCGGAGTGATATGCTTATTGATCAGCAAAATGACCTGGATGAGAATTAACTTGGCGATAAAGATTGACCGAACGCAAGCAACACGTCCGGTCAATCCCATTAAAACTTGTGCGTCAACTTACGATACATCCAATCTGCATGGATTATTGAGGAAGGCTATAACGAGTGATATAGATG
This sequence comes from Anaerolineaceae bacterium, assembly GCA_028714615.1. Next base: position 2,578 of record JAQTMA010000009.1, read on the forward strand.
GGGTTCGTGCGGAAAGCTTCTGCGCTGGCGTTGTCAACTTCCACGGTCGGACCGAGGATCAGACCAGAGGGATTCTTGCCATCAAGGATGTCGATCCCAAGCTGAACGGCGGAGTCAATCATTGCAGGCGAGAAAGCATAGGTCACCTGATCGATATTGAACTTCGTCTTGTATTCTGGGAAGATATCCAGGTTTTCCTTACGGGCGCCTACGCCAGAGACCAACCGGATATCGAGTTTGGCCGGACCTTTGTAACCCGCAATCGCGTCCAAAACACCCAAAACTACTTCATCGTCGTGGGTGAAGACGGCCTTGATGCTTTCAATGTCGGCCACGGAGCTCGTGTTCAAGAAGGTTTCCATCTGATCCAGGGCGGTAGAGCGTTGCCAATTGGTGGTGAAGGATTGGAAAATCTTGAACTTCGGGGAGGCTTTCGCCTTGAAGCCATCTGAACGTTGAGTAGGGACGGTGGACAGGTCACCCTTGAATTCAAGGATGTTGATGTCTTTACCGGCATCGATGTCGGCCTTGAAGTACTTGTTGAAGTACTCGCCGGTCATATTACCGATGAGGGTATTATCGCCCATGAATTCAACGGTGGGGGTGAAGCCAGTGATCAGGCGGTCGTAAATCACCAGGGGGATCTTGGCATCCACGATCTTCTGTGCAGCGGAGCGTAGTTCGTCTCCATTAATCGGCCACATCACGATCACGTTTACTTTTTCGTTGATCAGGGTGTCGACCTGGTTATTTTGCTCAGAGGTTTCGCCGGCAGTCAGGAATTTGTAGGTGAAGCCTCCCTTGGCGGCCATATCTTTCGCATAGGCTTGGGCGTGAGCAATACTTTCGCCAGTAAAACCGTGATCGGCGTTCGGCATAACGATCCCCATCACCTTGCCAGCAGCGCTAGCAGCAGGAACATCAGTAGCGGGGACGGCAGGGGCGGCGGTGGCAGGGGCGGCGGTGGTAGGGGCAGCGGTGGTAGGGGCAGCGGTGGTAGGCGCAGCCGGGGCACAACCAGCAACCAGAGCAAATACCATGAGCATAGTGAAAACAACGAAGAGCTTTTTCAAAGCGTTCCTCCTAAAGGATTTTATCTAAGAAAAGTTTTTACGACATATGACGAGCCAGGCTTCCGATTCTACCACCTCCTTTTTGAGTGATTTCCATCAGCCGATTAACTTGCCTCCCGTACGGTGAAGAAGTTATTGGTAAGGTAAAGCACATCGGTAATGGTGCCCATAATAACTGCCTTCTTTCCAAGCAACGATGCCGTGATTGTTGGATTGAAGGGCGGTAACCCCCTGATCCTCTTTTCGAGCGCGTTAACTAAGTAATTGTTCTGATTGAATGCATCCGTGACCTGGCCATAGAGGATCACCACCTCCGGATCAATTAATGAGGCAGCATTAACAATGGTTACAGCAATAGAATCGATCAATTGAGAAACAATGGCTGTCGCCCAGATTTCTCCGGCCGCAAATGCTTTCTGCACCATCTCAAGGTCAACGGCTTCGAGCTCTGCCTGAGAAAGCTGGTCTTTCAGAGCCGTGTGAGCCATAGCAAGGATGCTGTTACCTGAAGCGCTCATTTCAAGAGCTCCATAACGCTCCTTGACGAAGGTCAGGTTCTCTTTGCTGAGAAGGCTGGAACCGACTTCTCCGGCAGCAGAATGCGCTCCACGGTACAACATTCCATCCAGGATAACAGCGCCGCCGGTGCCGCCACCCAGAGATAGGAACAAAATGTTGCGATAGTTGTGGCCCGCTCCAAACCATTGCTCGCCCAGGGCGGCCAGGTTCGCATCGTTATCGACCAATATCGTCAGATTGGGGAATTCATCTTGGATTTTCTTTTTCAGAGGGAAATTTCGCCAGCGTGTGGAAGGCGCCCAAATCACCACCCCATCTTCGCGGCGGGTGATTCCGGGTGCGCCGATACCAACGCCGAGCACCTTTTTCCCTTGCTTTTGAGCCATATCCAAATATTCATGGATGATATTGAATAATAGGCAAAATAGATCCGCCTCAGAATCCAAAAGTCCAGCAAGCGGAAATTTTTGATCAGCGATGATTTTCCCGCCAATTTCGGCCATGGCTGCATATACCGACATCCCTCCCAAATCGATGCCGATGATGACGTTGTCTTCTTGATTGAACTGCAAAAGCTGTTTACGACGACCGCCGGAGTATTCCTTCTCATCCAGCTCGACTACCAGGTTCCGTTCGATCAGGTCGTCGATGATACGCATCACGGTCGGCAGACTGACGTTTAGCTTTCGGCCAATATCCGAGCGAGAAATGGTAGGTTCTCGCCTCAGTAGTTCAAGAACCGCTGATTGATTAATAATCCGCATTTGTGTAGCAGAAATGGTTCTTGGGTACTGCATGGGATATCCTCGATTTATTACTTACAGTTAATAAGTTGGTAATATTATAACCGAAATAGCGAAGATGCAAGAGGTGAATTTCCGGTCAATCCCGTGGCAATAACTAAATGCCCCAAGTTAATTACTTACAGTTAATAAATAATTGACGTATAATATTGGCACACAGCTCATTAATGGATGGATGCGCACATGGCCGAGACCCCCAAATTCAATCATTTCGAATTAATCAATCCCTTTGATTGCGGAAATTTTAAATTTGCTCTCTTTGATTTTGACGGCACCATCTCCCTCATCCGCGAGGGTTGGCAACAAATCATGCTTCCCATGATGATTGAGCTGCTCATGCAGACTCCCCACCACGATTCCGAAAAAGAGATCAAGCAGATTACCAAACAATTTGTGGCTGAATTAACCGGAAAGCAAACCATATACCAGATGATTCGCCTGTCAGAGGAAATTTCGAAGCGGGGCGGCACACCCCTCGATCCTCTCGCCTACAAAAACGAGTATCATGATCGATTACTCGAGCGCATCAAGAATCGCATCGAAGATCTTGAGCAAAAGAAGGTTACTCCCGAATCCTTGTCCGTACCCGGTTCGATCAAATTCATCCAGCAGTTGCATGCTCATGGCATCAAATGCTTCTTAGCCTCCGGCACAGATGAGAAATACGTGCTGCATGAGGCGGAATTGTTGGGGTTGCCCCCTTATTTTGAAGGTATTTTTGGGGCGCAAGATGATTATAAAAACTTCAGCAAAAAAAAGGTCATTACTCAAATCATCCAGACTTACCATCTGAGCGGAAATGAGTTCATCAGCTTTGGAGATGGCTACGTTGAGATCGAGAACACCAAATCAGTGTCGGGTGTGGCTGTGGGAGTGGCCACCAACGAAGCGCAGCGCAGCGGTATTGATGAATGGAAACGCAGTCGTCTGATCGCCGCCGGCGCTGACCTGATCATTCCCGATTTCCATGAAACGGATTCTCTGGTAAATTACTTTGTAAATAAACGTCTCTAGGAGAACTATGCCATTCCCAATGTTCGACCGTTCACGCTTGAAAATAAAACCACTTGGAGAACGCATTAACGACCTGAGCAATCAGGTTGTCAAACCACTGGATGCGGCTGTTCCCCCTTTTGAATCTCCCGAGCTGATAGCTGTGGCCGAATCAATCGTCAAGGCCCACCTGGCGGGCGCACCGGTGATCATGTTGATGGGTGCGCACGTCATTCGTAAAGGAAATGCAAATTACATCATCGACCTGATGGAAAGAAAGATCATCACTCACATCGGTATGAACGGCGCTGGAGTGATCCATGATTATGAACTCGCCAAAATTGGAGCTACTACCGAGAGCGTGGCTCAGTACATCAAAGAAGGCCAGTTTGGATTGTGGAAGGAAACCGGCGAGATCAATGATGTGGTTTCCGGGGCTTATCAAGAGGGTTTGGGGCTCGGAGAAGCCATCGGTAAAGTCATCCAGGAGCAGAAATTTCCATATCGAAAATCCAGCATTTTTGCGGCTGGTTATCGATTGCACGTACCGGTTACAGTTCATGTTGCGCTTGGCCAGGATATCCTGCACGAGCACCCGAATATGAATGGGGCTGCATATGGGGACACTTCTTACCGCGATTTCTTGGTCTTTACCCAATCCATCACCCATCTGCAGCACGGTGTGTTTCTCAATTACGGCACTCAGGTAATGGGGCCAGAGGTGTATTTGAAAGCGCTTTCGATGGCGCGTAATGTCGCCCATCAGAATAACCAGAAAATCAACGAATTTACTACGGCAGTCTTCGACCTGGTGGACCTGGGCGATGATATTCATCAAGAAGCCCAAAGAAATACTGCCCGCTATTATTTCCGCCCATATAAAACCATTCTGGTGCGCACGGTTCAGGACGGTGGAACAAGCTACTACATTCGCGGCAGCCACGAAGAAACCTTCCCCAATCTATATCACCTCATCATCAACCAACTGGAGAATGCGCATGCTTGATGGGTACTTGAACCAGGAGCGTTTTGTCGAGCTCACTTCAAAATTCCCCCAGTCCAACATAGCCGTCATCGGTGATTTCTTCCTGGACGAGTACTTAATCTTGGACAAGAGCCTGAGCGAAATTTCAGTTGAAACCGGACTGGAAGCTTTCCAGGTAACCGGTACGCGCAAAAACCCGGGCGCAGCCGGGACGGTTACCAACATCTTACGCTCGTTGGAAGTGCCCGTCGTGGCCATCGGTTTTTCGGGCGACGACGGACACGGCTTTGAGTTGCGCCGTGGGCTAAAAAACCTCGATGTCAATCTTGACCACTTTGCGATCTTTCCGGACCGGATGACCCCCACTTACACCAAACCCATGCTCCTGGATCGGGGTTGCGAAACAGAACAATCGCGCTTGGATGCGAAAAACCACCAACCCCTGCTGGCCGAGCAAAGCCACCGGCTCATTCACTCTTTAAGGGCAGTTGTACCAGAGGTCAATGCGATTCTGGTGGTGGACCAGGTGAAAGAAAGGAACTGCGGCGCCATCACCGACGCTGTTCGTGCTGAAATCGCGAATTTAGCCGGAAAATATCCTGAGAAGGTCTTTATGGCTGATTCGCGCGAATACATGCGATTCTTCAAGAACACGATCGTTAAATTTAACGTCAACGAAGCTTCCAAAATGGTTGGCTTTGAACATCTCGATCAATCATGTGAATTAATTGATGCGCTCAGCTACCGCTTATTTGACCATTACCATATGCCGATTATTCTGACGCTGGGGGCCGATGGCTTACAAGTCACAGACCGTTCGGGGTCAGCTAGAATCCCGGCGATTCACACCAGCGGGCCGAAGGATATCGTGGGCGCCGGGGATAGCGTCATGGCAGCCATAGGCGCCGCTTTGAGCGCCGGAGCATCCTTGATTGAAGCTTCCATGATCGGGAATATCACCGCTTCCATCATCGTCGAGCAAATCGGTACGACCGGCATAGCCACACGTCCACAGATTAAAACCCGTTTCGATGAAACCAACGAATGGTTGAATAGCAGGATACGCGTTTCGCAAGCGCAATTCCCTGTAAACCAATGATTTTTTCCGAATAATTGATCAAATATTGAACCATACTGGGGACCAAAATGATCCAAACCAATGAATTCTCTGACAGCCATTGGGGCCAATGTCTTTCAGTAAAGAACGACACCGTGGAGCTAACGATTCCCTGCGAATTTGGCCCGCGCGTGATTCGCTACGCTTTCATCGGCGAAAGGAATGTCTTTGCCGAGTTCCATGACCAGAAATCTGATGGAGATAAATCCAAATGGAATTCATACGGAGGCCACCGGCTTTGGCATGCACCGGAAGATATCCAGCGCACGTATCTCCCGGATAATGATCCCATCCAGGTCGAGACCTCCTCCGCCGGGGTTATACTCCGGCAACCGGTGGAAGCGCCAACGCGCTTGCAGAAAGAAATTGAGCTGCGTGTGGATGCGACAGGTACCCATATCCTCGTCACTCACCGCATTCGCAATCACAACTTATTCGCAATCCGTCTGGCAGTATGGGCCATTTCCGTAATGGCGACCCAAGGCCGCGCAATTGTTCCGTTCCCCCCACGCGGTCGGCACGATGAGAATCACCTGCAGGCACAAACATCCCTCACCCTGTGGTCTTATACCAATTTGTCCGATCCGCGCTGGCAATTCGGGCAGAAGTATTTATCGTTACGCCAGGTCCCGAGCCTTGCTGAAGCGCAGAAAATTGGCATCGCGCGCTCCGGGGGATGGATAGCCTACCTCAACGAGGGAATTACCTTCGTCAAAAAATGCCGGTATATCGAGAATCAAACCTACCCAGATCATGGCAGCTCCTTTGAGTTTTACACGGATCACAAATGTCTGGAAATGGAATCCCTCTCCCCCTTGATCACTATCGAACCTGGCGGTTATACAGGACTGGTTGAGGATTGGTACCTCATGAAAAATATCGATGTGGATGCCAGCGAAGCCGACCTGGACAACGCATTTGCCCAGGTAATTCCATGAGATACGAAATATTGGTTCATCAGGCCTAGATATTCTCTTGGGTAAGTAGAGCGGCGCCCAACAACGACTCGTTTCCTTCCAGGGTGGAGAGTCTGACCTGACAGCGCTCTTTGAAGTAGGGATGCATTTGCTCTTGTACTAACGGCAAGAAATCATTCCCGAAAATCTCTTTGGATCTTGTAAGCCCACCACCTAAAATTACCATCAGCGGATCCATGCAGGTTATCAAGTTAACGGTCACCAACGCCAATGCGTTCAAGGCCCGGTGAACGATGCTTTGACAAGCCGGATCTCCAACCCGACTGGCTTCGAATACCATCCGGGCGTCGACCTTCTCTTCTCTGTTCTGACTCAATTGCACCAAAGTAGGACAACTTTCCGGGCAATGCGCCATTTTGTTCCGGGCATCCCGGGCAATTGCCCAACCTGAGCAGACGCTTTCGAGACAGCCCTTTCGCCCACAAGAACACGGTGAGCCATTGACCTCAACGATCGTATGGCCCAATTCCCCGGCAAGCCCGCCGCCGCGATATAGTTTTCGATTCACAATAAAACCACCCCCAACCCCCGTACTGACCTGGATATAGATTAAATTATCCAGGCGACGATGTCCACCAAACCACCATTCACCCAGGGCAGCCACATTGCCATCATTATCCATCACAGCCGGCAGGTTGAAGGCCATGCCGATATCCTTCACAAGTGGGGCGCCATTCCAATTTGCAACGTGGTTGGAGAGCAAAACGGTTTGCCGGTCTTCACTTACCGGTCCACCAAAGCTGATACCCACCGCCTTGACTGAATCAGGTTGTGCAAAAGTGGCAAGCGCTTGCTTGCCACAATCGATCATGGCTGCGAGAGTACCGCTGGCTCCTTGCGAAACGGGGGTCAACTGGCGGATGACAGGGCTGACGAATTTTTCGGCAGCCAAATCCACAACCGCAGCCGCCAGCTTCGTTCCGCCAAAATCCAGCGCAAGGACCGGATAATCCGGAGAAGTGTGTCTATTTTCCATACAAAACGGAGTCGCGCAATAGCCCGGCAAGGATATGGTTAATAATCAAGTGCACATCCTCAATCATCTCCATACTATCACAGGGTACAACCAGGCATACGTCGGTCATAGCCTTCATTTTGCCGCCTTCGAAGCCGGTCAATCCAATGACTTTGATATTCATTTGCCGGGCGGTTTCGATGGCTTTCAGAATATTGGCAGAATTCCCGGATCCACTGATGGCGATTAAAATGTCCCCCGGTTGTCCTAATGAGAGTAATTGTTCAGAAAAGATGATGTCATACCCTTCATCATTGGCATAAGCCAGAACAGAGGGAATGTTATCATTCAAACAAATAGCGCGAATACGTTTCTTCCCCGCCATCCGAGTGTTTTTGTTGAAGTCGCAAACCATATGGGATGCTGCCGAAGCGCTGCCGCCATTCCCGATGACAAAGATGTGCTTATCCGTCTCGCGAGCGCTTTGCAAGACTTGAGTGATTTCAATAAACTTGTCCTCAGGTAAGGCGTTCAGGACTGAAATAAGCCGGCCGGTATATTGTTTCACAAAATCAGTTGCTTTGTTCATATCATCTCCAGTACTCGTAGGGTGGCAAGGCTGTTACGGTAGATTTATTCTCAGTTGTTCCCCGATTTCATTGGACAGCTCATGCATGGGTATATGCATTTCTGCGGCGATCTTTGATAGCACTTCATATTCAGGCTTGGATTGGACCAAAGTACCCAGTAAGTACTTTTGTTTCACAGGTATTTTCCCATATTTTGTTTCCACCTCGACCATGCGCGTTTCAGCGTGATAACGGTGATCAAGCGGCTGCACGTTGACGCCCAGCGTAGTCGTCTCGTTAAGCATCAAATTGGCCAGTTTGGCTTCATCTTGTTGCTTTCCGATGACGTTTAATTGTATGCCTAGCCGATTCTTCTTCATATAAATGGGTGTCTGAAAAATATCCAGCGCGCCGGCATCAAACAAGCGCAGGGTGGCGTAGCTGAGGGATTCAGGGCTCATGTCATCAATGTTGGTTTGAATGAGAACCACGTCCTTAATTCCGGCGGTTTCCGTCTCGCCCAAAATGACCTGCAGCGGGTGGACAGCATTCCCTTCAAGCCCCGTTCGGCAAGAAACCGATTGTAGAAAATGAAACTGAGGAACCTCAAATTGCGCCAGGGCAGCCAGCATAGCTATGCCTACCCAGGTGTTCGCCTTCCCAGTAATTTTAACCGGGAATACATCTACCTGGCCGATCTGGTAGACAGCTTCGATCAAGCTGTTTTCATGCGTCAGGTGGGAGTCGAGGGGAAAGGCCGGTAGGAAAACCGAACCAATCTTGAGTTGATCCAATCCGTACGTATACGCAAGCACATGCGCCAGGGCTTCCATGGAAATTCCCGAGGGTGGTGAGCTTGCGGGCGCCACCATCTCACTCGATTGCATGAGTAAACCGATGATCCTCGAGCTTTGGGCAGCAAATTTACCGCTGGAAGAAACCCGATTGATTTGCTCTTGAATTTGTTGAAGCGGAATAGTCCGCGTTACTGGAGATGGCGATTGAGATGCATGGGTGATTGCCTGAATGAGGCGACTCGGGCTGGCCTCGGGGTCGTCAGTGAAAAAAGAAAACGATGAGAGAATGGTGCGGATTTGTTCAATGCTTAGCCCCAGTTCAATCAACGAACCCAGCAAGCGGCGTTCTGTGATGCTTTCATTCTGTTTATAGTAAAGAATTCTCATGTTCACCAACCCATAAAGGGTGACCGTACCTATCTCGCACAAATCCATTATACCTTATTATTAACTGTAAGTAAGTAACTATTGGGTGGTCATTCACCAGTTGGTTTCGTTGGAAATGCAGTTCACCGCAGTGAATCCGCCACGAACACTTCAAGCAGGAAAGTATTCAATGTAAAATAAGGGAAAGGCAGATTGTCGCGACGTACTATCCACTTGGGTAAGTCATGCACATGACGGATCTCCTCATTCGGACGAAACTACGCCTGCCCTTCATCCGGCCAGGGCTGGTACACCGGTTGCGGCTCCAGGAACAGGTTGCGGAAGGATTGTGTGGCCCGCTGACCTTGATCACTGCCCCTGCCGGTTTTGGTAAAACCTCTCTGGCGGCAGCTTGCGTCGCCGCTTGCGGCATGCCAGTTGCCTGGTTCTCTCTGGACAAGGACGATAATCAGGCAGGTCGCTTCCTGACTTATTTGGTCTCCGCCTTGCAGGGCGTTGACCATCGCATCGGCAATGAGGCCGTCCACCTGATGGCCGGCTTGCAGCCAGCGTCGCCGGAAGCAGTGTTGACCAGTCTCGTCAATGACCTGGATGTCGCGTGCGGGGAGATGGTCCTGGTGTTGGATGACTACCAGTTCATTAGCAATCCGGAAGTTCATGCGGATGTGGCGTTTTTGCTCGAGCATTGCCCGCATCGCTTCCATCTGTTGATCGCCACCCGTTCAGACCCGCCCTTACCGCTATCCCGCTTGCGAGCGCGCGGACAAATGGTCGAACTGCGTGCCGCCGACCTGCGCTTCACCCATCCTGAGGCAACCCAGTTCCTGAATGATGTCATGGGTCTTTGCCTGGATGCCGGATCGGTTGCGGTGCTCGAGGAGCGCACGGAAGGCTGGGTGACCGGTTTGCAGATGGCAGCCCTCTCCATGCGTGACCATGAACACGCAGGCAGGTTTATCGAAGGCTTTTCTGGTACCAACCGCTACATTCTGGACTATCTGCTGGAGGAGGTGCTGGCCAGCCAGCCGCCCGAAATCCAGCGGTTTCTGCTCTGGACGTCGATCCTTGAGCGCCTGACCGCGCCCCTCTGTGATGCGCTCCTGGCAACCGCTGTACGATCCAGTCCGGGCGATGAAGGCGGGGCTCATCGCGGATCGCCCCTCCATAGCCAATCCGCTTCTGTCTTGGAATATCTGGAGCGAGAACAGCTTTTTCTCGTGGCGTTGGATGATGAACGCATTTGGTTCCGTTACCACCACCTTTTTGCCGATTTGCTTCGAGCCCGATTGCACCAGTCCCAGCCCAATTTGGTGTCTGACCTGCATATTCAGGCTTCCACCTGGTTGGAACAGAAAGGCTTTATCCCCGAAGCGATCCAACAACTCTTTGCTGCGCATGAGATTGACCGGGCAGCAGTCCTAATAGAGCGCTACGGACCAGCACGTTTGGCAGAAGGTGACCCTTCGGTTATGCAGATGGCAGATAACCTATCGCATGAAAGGCTTATTACCAGGCCGAAAATCGGCTTGTACCAAGCCTGGCTTCTCATCATCCACAGTCGCATCGATAAAGCCGTCCCGTTACTGAATGATATGGCGCGACAACTTGCCGGTGCAGACCCTAAATCCGGACAGCAATGGATACAGACAATGATCGCAGTGGCTCTGGCATTTCTTACCCCGCCGACGAGCACACTTGGTTTTGATCCTCTCCCAGATTATCGGCTGTTGGATGAGATTCCGGCCGATGAGCTAATCCTGCGGAACGCAGCAGATTACCTATACGGAATGGCCTTGGCAAGGCGAGGGGAATTAGTCCGCGCTGTTGAGGTTTCAGTCAATAACATCCGTAGGGAGAAGTCACCTCATGGCACGCTGGCTATTCCCACGCTTGCCCCTTTCCTTACTCGTATCTACCTGATACAGGGTCGTATACACGCAGCCGCCTCCCTGTGCCGTGAATTTCTGGACCCCATCAAGGAGAGAGGCATCCGCTTTATCTATACGAGTGGCAGCATGAAGATTGACCTGGGTGAGGTGCTGTACGAATGGAATCGCCTGGAAGAAGCCGAACAGCATATCCGAGAAGGCCTTCAAGCCAATGAACCCTGGCGGAATATCATGACGGATGGCTTCGGGCTAACAGCCTTGACGCGCGTCCTTCAAGCCAAGGGGGACTATGCCGGGGCGCTGCAGGTCGTAGAGAAGTTTGAAGCAAGACTGCTAGAGCATTCACAACCGCCTGAATTCGATGAGGACATAAGCACACTGAGAGTCTGCGTGCAACTGGCCGGCGGGGATCTCCAAAGTGCCTCTGATTGGGCGGATCAGATTCAACGTAGCGAGGATTTTCAACGCCACCAGGAATATTACCGGCTCACCCTGGCCCGTATCCGCCTGGCGCAGAGAAGGTACGCCGATGTGGAAGAAATACTGGCCGGGATGCCCTCCCTGGCTGGGGCTGGTAATCGATTAACCCGAGAGATTGAATCCAAATTGCTCGAGGCTGCTGCGGTTGCTGGTCAGCAACGGTTACCGGAAGCCTTTGGACTTATTGAATCTGCGCTTTCCCTGGCAGAACCGGAAGGATATATCCGAGTCTTTATCGATGTTGGTGAACCTGCTCGAGAACTGCTGGCAGCCTATTTGCGACCGGCCGCTACTGGTCATAGACTTTATGCTCACACATTGTTGGATGCATTTTCAGCTTCAGGCGATGCTGGCTCACCCTGTCTTCAAACAAGCGGGCTGATCGAACCTCTCTCAGGACGCGAGCTGGAAGTGCTCCATCACCTGGCCTTGGGCAAAACCAACCAGCAGATTGCCCGGCAGCTCATCGTGGCAGCGGGCACCATCAAAGCGCACACAGCCAGTATCTATCGGAAGCTGGACGTCTCCAACCGTACCGAGGCGGTGGCGCGCGCCAGGCAGCTCGGTATCCTCTCCTAAGCTCTGCACCCCCATCCCATAGATAAACCGCATACCCAAGCAGGGTAAACCCTGTAAATAAACCTTGAATATCCCCTTTAGCAGATGCGAGTCTTCTCGCCGCACACTAAACTGTGGGCAGATATTCGGGCTGTAAGTCGAATCGAAATTCTCGAAGATGAGCAAACTGGTCCTAAGGGTCACAATTAAGAAGGAGGTCAAAATGACAGATTCTAGTAAATGGTTCCGCGTTCGCGTCACTGATCTGAGAACTGGCAAGGGCAAGGCAAATGTCAGAATCCCGGCGCCAAACTCGATAGGAGGGTTGTAATGCCGGAATACTACGAGATCAAAATCAGTGGTCATCTTGATCCGGGTTGGTCAGATTGGTTTGCAGGTTTGAAGGTGACGCACCTTGAAGGCGACGGGACCCTTCTTTCTGGTCTACTGCCCGACCAGGCGGCGCTCCACGGGCTGCTCGAACGCGTCCGCGACCTCAACTTGACCCTGATCTCTGTTACCTGCAGCGGTCAATTCATCCACAATTCAAGTCAAGAAAGATAAGGAGAATGAAATGAATAATCTGGTTAGTAGTACTACTGTGTTGATTGGTGGGATCAGCTTGGTCCTGTTGCTGGGTGTAGGGATTGGTTTTGCTACCCGGGGTAGCAACTCCACCGGCAAGGTCCTCACCGATAATCTGTCAGAACCGCTCAATGGCGCAACGGCTGCAAAAGTTGCAATCAACGCAGGCCCCGGCAACCTGGCAATTGATAAGCTTACCGGCGGTGAACAACTCCTGGTAAGCGGCACGCTGCAATACACACAGAATCAATCTCAACCCACCCGCACCCTGAATTCGAGCAACACCCAGGCCATCCTCACATTAAAGAGGGGCGATACCGGCAGAACCGGGTTCCGTTTCCCCTGGGATGCATGTAAAGGAGGCGCGTATGATTGGTCCATCCACCTCAATCCCACCCTCCCGTTGGATATCACAGCGCAGAGTGAGGGCGGCAACGTCAAGCTGGACCTGGCTGGTCTGACCGTCACCCACCTTTTAGCAGAGAATGGCGGGGGCAACATGGACGTGGTTCTGCCTGATGAAGCCGCTAACCTGAACGCGACGGTCAAGACGGGTGCAGGCAATGTGACCGTTTCCATTTCAGGAAACGTCGCAGCCAGGATTCACGCGACCAGTGGGCTGGGCAAAGTGATTGTGGACCCGCAGTTTACCAAGCTCGATGCCAACATCTACCAGTCATCCGACTACGATGCGGCTGAAAAGAAGATCGAGCTCACCCTCAGCTCTGGCGCCGGCAACGTGATCGTCAACACAAAGTAGAGCACGACTGTGGCTTAGGGGGAAGTTTCCCACTATCAGAGAATGGAGAGAGAAATGGACAAAAGTATCCTCGTTACCTACGCTTCGAAATATGGCGCCACCAGGGAAATCGCCGAGAAAATCGGTGAAGGGCTTCGCCAGGCAGGTTTACAGACGGATGTTACCCCTGTTAGTGCCATCCGAGAGCTCGACCGTTACAAGGCGGTTATCCTGGGCAGCGCACTCTACATTGGCAAGTGGCAAAAAGAAGCGGCAACGTTTCTGCAGGCCAATGAGAAGCTACTGGCAAACCGTCCGGTTTGGCTGTTTTCAAGTGGACCTACCGGTAAGGGTGATCCGCTTGAATTGGTGGAGGGCCGGCGTCTGCCTGCCGATTTGCAGCCGGTTGCCAATCGCATCCAACCCCGTGACATTGCTGTCTTTCACGGCTTTATCAACCCGGGTAAATTAAATTTCATGGAAAAATGGGCGATTAAAAGCATCGTTAAAAAACCTTTCGGCGACTTTCGCGATTGGGAAATCATTGCCGCCTGGACTATCTCGATTGCAAATACGTTGAAGTTAGCCGAATTGGAACGATGAGCTATCAGCCATCGTTTGATTCCTGGCGCCTGGCAGAGATCGGTGAATATAGTTGCCGCGATCTTAACAGAACGATAACCCGATCCTAGCGGTATATTAACCTCCAGGCTGTATCATAAGTGAGCTTCTCGTTTTGAGATTCTTTCGGATTGGGTGATCTACCTTCTTTTGTCGTTATGAGGGAAAAATGGAACGGATCCGGGTCTTATTCTTGTGCACCGGCAACTCTGCCCGAAGCCAGATGGCTGAGGCGTTCTTACGATCCTATGGGGGGGATCGTTTTCAGGCGTTTAGCGCCGGCCTGGAACCCAAAGAGATCAATCCGATGACGATCCGTGTGATGAATGAGATCGGGTTCGACCTGGATGGACAATACTCAAAAGGGGTGGATCAATATCTGGGAAAAGTACTGTTCAAGTATCTGATTACAGTCTGTGATCAGGCTGAGAAGAATTGCCCGGCAAGCTGGCCGGGCGTTAACTACCGCTCGCACTGGTCGTTTGAAGATCCGGCGGCAGTCGAGGGAACAGAGGAAGTCAGGCTTGCCAGGTTTCGAGAAGTCCGGGATCAGATCCAGCAAAAAATTTTGGATTGGCTCGTCGAGCAGAACCTGGATATGCAAAGCCAAACTACTTTACCATCCTAACCACCGAAAAGTCAGGCTTCAATCCCAACCGAATGGTTGGGATTTTATGGTTTAATGGGTCGACGTCGGTTTTGAGTCACATTCCCATGGATCAGGTAGATAGGGATGCACCCTGATTTGGCGCATTCCTTGCAATCCCATTCGTAGGAGAATATTAGGCTAACGAGATTTCAATATCGCTTGACAATAACGAGCGATCCCTACCCGCCAAACCCGGTTGAGGTCCACCATGCAAGCTCTGCGTCCCTGCTTCAAGCTCCTGGTCACGCTCATCATCCTCTCCCTGCCTTTCCACGGCGTCCAGTCCGCGGCGGATGGTTGGTCGCTGGTGGCGGACGGCATCGATTACCAGGTCTTCCCATCCCCAACCCAGCCATTCTCCATCTATGTCGCCCGCATGAACCGTACAAACCAGAACGTGTTCATCGAAAGCAGCCTGGCCCTGCAGGCGTTTACGGGCAGTGGCTCGTGGGCCACCGTTCGTCAGATGGCCAACCGCTATGACGGCGCCATCAACACCTGGGGGGGCGCCTGGGGTGGGCGCAACCGGGTGGTAGTAGCGATCAACGGGGATTACTTTGACACGAAAACCAATACACCCGAAAAAGGCGTGATCCATTCGGGTTGGTTTGACAAGCGCTTCCTGGATCGCAACGGTTGGAGCGGCTTCGTCTGGAAAACGGATCGCAGCGCATTCATCGGCGAGTGCGTCGTCCAGCCGCCGGAGCGCCAATACATCACCTTTGTTGACGATCTATCGCAAAACCAGATCGATGGCATCAACATCCCGCGCGGGGAAGGTCAGTTGATCCTGTACACCTCGGATTATGGCAGTATAACCCCGCGCAGCAACGATGACGGGGTCGAGATGGTGGTCGAGATGGAGCGCCCCGCTGGTATCCGGCCCGACCCAGTCTATGCCCAGGGTAAGGTGCTCTCCGTGCGCAGCGGTAGGGGTGAAACCCCCATTCCCTTCGATGCGGTGGTGATCTCCGCTTCGGGAAACCCCAGTAAATCGTTAATCACCCATAGCTCCGAGAATAGCCTGGTACGCATCACCCAGGAAATTGGCTCATGGGACGCCGCGCAATGTACCCGGAATCTGGGCAGCACGAAGGATTGGACCAACGCCTACGCCAGCATCGGCGGAGCCTATGCGGTGCTGCAGAATGGTGTGGTCGACGGAAACGTTGATAACTCGGGTGCGACTGAAGGCGCGCCCCGCACAGCCGTTGCCCTGAACGGTCAGTATATCTTCTTCATCGTGACCGACGGGATTGAAAAGCCGGACAACAACCAGGGGATGAGCTTTGCCCAGGTGGGGCAGTTTGCCAGAGACACCTTGGGCGCCACCTGGGCGATCATAGAAGACGGAGGAGGTTCGTCTACGATGGTCATCAACGGCGCGGTGGTCAACCATCCCAGCGACTGCCCACCTGGACAGGTGGATACTAACCCTTGCGAGCGCCGCGTGGTAAACGGGTTGATGATGGTCGCCCAGCAGCCGCTGGCACTTTCTGGGGCTTTCTCTACCGGGGAGATCACCCGGACGCTGGTCCCGACCGATCTACGCCTCGGCCCTGGGACGAATTATGGCGCCTTCACCCAATTGCCTACCCAAGCCGAGGTGACTGTCCTGCCCGAATCGCACGGCATCAACGGCGTGCTGGCCAAGAACAGCTACTGGTGGAAAGTCGCTGCAGGGGAGCAGGTCGGCTGGATTTCGGAAGTTTCCTTGAATGGCAAGCTGCTCATGCTGCCGCTGATTTTTCAGTCTCGTTAACCACCCGAAAGAGTGCGTTTCAATTGTAGGGGCGGGTCTGAAAGGGTTAGAAGTTAATTCGTATAGTTTTCAGACCCGCCCCTGCAGTTGAAACACACCTGCCTGCAAGGCCACCCGTGGAGCGCAGCAACCGGTGCCCGCCTTTTCCTATTTCCTCTCGGATACCCTCACCAGAATCTCCCCAACCAGGATCGTCAGCACGACGCCTCCCAAAATCGAGCTCGTCGACGCCCAGTTTACCGGGAAACCGGGCACCCAAATGAAGAGGAGGATAGCCTGGGCGATGAAGGCCATGCAGACAGCGACGGCCGCCCAGGCGACGAGCTGGCCGCCCGGCATTAAGTATGGGCGGTATTGATCGGCGTGGCTGGCGCGTAGTTTCAGGAAGGCAGGGAAGAGGAAAAGGTACGGCAGAAGGAAAATGATCGAGCCGAAGGCAAACAGGGTCCAGAAAAGTTGGTCGTTGTTTGCTGCAATCAGACCGTAGGCAATCAAAACGAGGGTAGATACCATTCCGGTGATGAGAGTCGCGCTAACCGGGTTGCGGGTAACCGGGTGACGTTTTCCAAGGCAAGCCGGTAACCAGCCAGATTCGGCCGCCTGGGCCGCCACCCGGTTCACCCCGATCGTCCAGGTGGTCATGGTTGCGAAAAATGTAAACAGAATGCCGCTCCCCAACAGCAGCACGAAGGCGCCGCCACCGGCGGCATCACCCAGGATGATTTTGAGGGCATCGATCATGCTGCGGACGAGACTGAGCTGCTCAAGCGGTAACGCCATCAGGATGCCTGTCGTTGCACAGAGATAGAGGCCGGTCGTGAGGATTCCCGAGATGAAGATGGCAACCGGGATGTCCCTCCCCGGATTTTTCATCTCCTGACCTGCCCCAGACATGAGCTCGAACCCTAAAAAGTTAAAAACAATTACCGGTAGGAAAGCCACGCCCGTGTTCCAGGTAGGGATCATGGCGCGGATGGAGAGATCATTCGCAATCCCATGCCGAAAGGCATACATCGCGCCGCCTATTCCAAGTACGAGGATGACGACCGTTTTAATTCCGGCGCCAAGGTTGGGCACCCACCTACCAATACTCAGGGGTAACACGCTTACCAGTACCGTGATCCAGGTCATCGCGATGCCGGTAAGAATGATTCCCGGCATCCCAAGAGAGGGGAAGAAAAGTTGAGAGAGCATGCTGCCAAAGAGCACGTAGACAGACGGCATGCCCAGAGCTACATTCACCCAATAGAACCAGGCGCTCCGTGCTGCCCACCGGTCTCCAAAGGCAAGCTGGATCCAGACATACAGCCCACCCTGGGTTGGAAAGGTGGAGCCGAGTTCGGCGATGATCAGCCCGTAAGGGATGAACAGTATCACCAGGGTAATGGCGTACCAGGCGATCGAGGATGCGCCAATGGAGGCCGATGGCCCTAACCCGTCCAGCACAATGATGGCGCAGGCGGAGAACAGGGTCAGATCCAACCAGCCGAGCACCTGGCGATACCCGCGGGGATGGATAGGTGCCGTCATGCTGATCTTGGGTGGTATCGTCTAGACGCCATCCGCAAAAGCATCCACCACCGGTTCAATCTGGGGCATCATGGGGAACAAGATAGGGCAGGTCACTCCGGCATCGATGTATTCTTTCACCTTGGCGCGGCATTCGCTGCTGGTACCGACTGCCATCAGTTGGCGCACCACTTCTTCTGGAATCTCTTTGCTGGCCCGCCTGTAGTCTTCTTCCTTGGCTGGCCAGGTCAGGATGGAGTGGACTTTCTCGAGCAGGTCTTCGCTCACTCCGCTGGCTTTCATAATGTGCGGTTCAGTCGCCAAATAATAAGCAACCAACTTTTTCCCCTCTGCTATCGCCGCTTTGGGGTCTTTATCGGAAAGGCAGCAGACCAACAACTCGGGGAGGTCCACGTCCTGGATCGTTTTCCCAGCCTTTATTGCCCCTTGCTCGACCAGTGCGATGGCGCGCCGGATATAATCGACAGAAACCACGTAATTGAGAACAACCCCGTCACAAATCTCACCGGCCAGCTCGAGCATCTTATCGCCCGTTGCTCCGAGGTAGATGGGGATATCTCGCGGCGAAGGATCACCATACGCCACGTCCAGGCGGATTTTATCCAAGTGGACGAAATCTCCCTGGTAACTGACTTCTTGCATGGTGAATAGTTGTCGGATCGATTCAATATACTCACGCATTGCCGTTAACGGGCGTTCGCGTTTGATCCCCACGCGTGACGCGATAGGCTCCCACCAGGCGCCTAGACCGAGCATAACTCGCCCGCGTCCATCCACGCAGCCGCCCAGCTCCCACATCGTGCTCCAGGTTGCGGCAATCACCGCCGGGTTGCGGGTCCAAATGGGCAGCACGCCAGATCCAAACCGAAGCCGCTGGGTGTGGGCCAGGAAAGCGCTCATCATCACGATACAATCCCGGGCCAGGCGCGTATCAGCCTGCCAGATTTCGCTAAAGCCGCGCTCTTCTGCGTAGCGGGCTATTTGGAGCTCGTAGGCCATTGGATGTTTATCTTGCAGATAGAGGGCGAAGCGGGTGTGCATGCGTACCTCGTTGGGGTAAGGATGAGTAGGTTAAGGGGTATCCGTTGAAATCAATGATGCTGCTACTGGATGGTCAGGCGGATTCCCATAATCGATTGGCTTGCCGCCACAAGTTCTGTTGAGCGTCCCGTTCGTTGCCGGTGGACAGGGTTGCATCGCGCAGCATGGTGCTTCCGTTGGTCATCACCAGGCGCACATGTTCGGGGTTGCGATAGAGGATGATCTGGTCATACAGGTTCCACTCACCGGCTGGGGTGGGAAACCTGGCGTCGATCAGTTGTACATCGGCTTTCCAGCCCGGATTGATTTGCCCAACCCGGTGCATGTGGAGTGCTTTTGCCCCGCCTTCGGTCGCCAGATAATACACGAGCGCTGCCGGCATCAAGCGAGGGTCACACTGGTTGGCTTTGTGGATCAGGAATGCGCCGCGCATGATTTCAAAGAAATTGTCAATGTAACTGTCGCTGCCCAGGCCGAGAGGTACGCCGGCCTCGATCAATTGAGGAACCGGAGCGATGCCTCCTCCTACCTCGCAATTCGACAGCGGCATATGCGAGACGCTGGCGCCGCGTTGGCTCACCAGGTTCACTTCGTTTTGATCCAGTTGGACACACTGTGAAGCGAGCATATTCGGGCCTAATATTCCGAGCCGGTCGTAATAGGCAATGGTGCGCAAACCGGATTGCTTCAGCGTGTGCATTGGCTCGTAGGTGCTTTCCGAAACGTGCACATGGATCTGGCAACCCAACTCCCTGGACATCTCATACGCCCGCAAGAGGAATTCCGCATCGCAGGTAAACGTGGTGTGGCAGCACATCAAACCGTGGATCAGGTCGTCAACCCGATCGTGTTTCGCGGTGAAGCTGGCATTTTCAGCCAGGCTTTGTAAACCATTAGCCTGGCTGATGCGCTGGCTGGCTTCAATTGAAAGGATAGCCCGCAAACCATACCGGGCAATCACTTCTGCTTCGAGGTCGAGGCAGCCGGGGAGCGTGTTGGGCGCTTCCAGGCAGTCGTAAAACGCAGTTACGCCGCTGCGGATCATCTGCTGGCATTGCCATTCGACTGCAGCATGCAGCATCTCACCATCGATACGGTTTTCTACCAGCGGCCACCAGAATTCCTCAAGAAATGGCCAGAAACCGGCCGGCGCTTTTGCAACCGGGATACCATGCGCCAGAACACCGTAGAGATGCGTGTGGGTATTGACGAATCCCGGAGAGAGCACCTGGTCATCTGCCTGGATGAGCAGGTCTTGAGGGTGTTCGCTGCGTAAGGTATCGTTCGGAGCGACTTCTGTAATGGAATCTCCCTCGATGCGGATTCCGGTGTGGTATTTTGGGGGTTGTTTGGCAGAGCATATCAGCCATTCGGGGAGGATGATTGTGCCGGACATGCTGGGCATTCCTGCCTTTCATAAAGAATTCTTAGATCGGTAATCTGGCTGCCACCCGAAATGGCGGGGAATATGAGCAGCTCGTCACCATCCGATAGCGGAAGGTTCAGCTCTTTAACCTCTAAGATAGCATCGTTCCGGAATACGCGCAGATGCGGGCTGATCTTTCCCTTGCTGAGCAGCATCTCTGCGAAGGCCGGCGAGTGTTCCTGGGCGAGGCGTGAAAACAGCTCGGCAGCCGTGACGCCAACGTCAAGGTCAACCACTTGGGATTTTGTGCCCGCGTAGGTTGCCAGCAAGTTGAAGTAACGCACGCGCACCTGGATCATAGGGGATCGACCAGTGGACCTGCATAGGGTACCGCCCAGCCCAATTGCTGGTAAATGGCTCTACTACTGCCGCTGGCACTGGCAGTTTGGATGCGCGCATACGCTCCAGCCAAGCCCAACCTCGCCAGGGTTTTGAATTCGGGCCAACCGGTAACTTCATCCCATCCCCGTAGCCGGTAATAATCGGCCAGCATTACCTCCAGGTGACAGACACTGCCTTTGGCATTGCCTGAAGGAGATGCCACCTGGGTGAAGCGCCAGGGAAGCGCATCGTCAGCCCTCGCGATGCCGTGGATCGCGTTGTAACAGCGCATCAGGTTGTAGATACGTTCACCGGTTGTTTTCAGGCGTTCGACCGTCACCAGCATACCCGTCGCCGCCTGAATCGCTTCCGCCTGATCCTGCCAGTAAATCTCGGCCATTACAAACGTGCCCCCCGACTTGCAATTGCCGCTCGAGTCGACGACGGCGCCAAAATCCTCTCCGTCTATCACCAGGAAAGCCTTATAGCGGGTCGCCAGCGGATTGACCAGGTCGGGTAGATATTGGTCGCCGTAACGACGCAAGGCTTCTTCCGGCGCTCCGCTTTCATCCAGGACAGGGAATGCTTTTAGATGATCTGCTCCTCGGCTGGAGGTAGCGTGAGCCAGACCCATCGATTGTTGCGCGCGACCATCCTGGGCGGGGATGTCCTGGCCTTTGACGTGCATCGCGTAGCGCTCCGACCCGCGCCCCAGCCATCTGGCCGCTCGGGCCGCTCCCTCGGCCAGCAGATCCCCCAGATATCCCTGGCGATACGTGATGCGTCGCAGTAGTTCGATTGCCGTGTGGTAGTTCCCCCAGCTCAAATCGAGATCGCCCTGTTGATGAGAGGCGAGAAGGCCTTTCTCGTAGAGTTCCATGGCAAAGGCGATGGCGGAACCGGCGGAAATGGTATCCAACCCAAAATCGTCGCATAGCTCGTTGGCTTTGAGCACAGCCGGCAGGTTGCTGACACACACCCGCGAGCCGAGAGCATTCAGGTTTTCGTATTCCACGCTGGAGTTCAACGTACCGGCATACTCGCCTTCTAGCACTTCATAGAGCTTATCGCAACCAATGGGGCACCCATAGCAGGCGAGGTCGCGCCGCAGATGGTTTTGGCGCAGCGTTTCCCCTGAGATCTTTTCGAATTCTGCGAAGTTGCCATAACGAAAATTTTGGGTAGGGAAGCGCCCGATCGGCTGCATCAAGGCCACCAGGCCGGGCGTCCCGAAGCTGCGTGCGCCAGGGTAAAAGGCGTTCTTACGGATGCGTTGTTGTTGTTGAAAGGCAACCCCCTGGATTCCCGCGGGATCGGCCATGCGGATCCCTCCGGCGCCCCTGACAGCGATGGCTTTCAGGTTCTTGGAACCCATCACCGCACCGATCCCCGAACGGGCAGCGCTGCGCCGGTGAGTGACCTGGATGCTGGCGTAACGCACCAGGTGTTCGCCCGCCTGTCCGATGCAGGCCACACGCAGATCTGCATCCTGGTGCTCCTGTTGCAACAGGGTTTCCGTATCGAATGTGCCCTTTCCCCATAAGTGGCTGGCAGAGCGTAACTCCACACGCTCGTCATGAATGTCCAGGTATACCGGAGCAGGTGATCTGCCTTCAAAGATGATCAGGTCATAACCGGCGAATTTCAGCTCGGGGCCGAAATGGCCGCCTGCGTTTGAATCCCCATAGATGCCGGTAAGGGGGGACTTGGCAATGAACTCCAGGCGCCCGGCGTTGGGGATAGGGCTGCCGCATAAGGGTCCGGTAGCGACGATTAACTTATTTCCAGGGTCCAACGGGTTAATATCTTCACCGACTTCGTCCCACAGAATCTTCACCCCGATGCCATTGCCGCCCAGGTATTCTTCTACCCATTCCAGGGGCAGCGGGAGGACCTGAATTATGGCGGCGGTCAGGTTTACCCGGATGTACTTGCCGGCATAGCCAGCGTAGGGAAAGACGCTCATGGTTTTCCCTCGTATCTCTGTAGATCATTTCTAGCGATCACCAACTGGTCAAACCCTTTTTGGCCATCCCCCCTGGCGTCGCTTTGCGATATCGCACCGGTCGGGCAGACGCGGACGCACCAGGCATCTCCACCGCATTGATCGCATTTCAGCGCCACCGCTTTGCCTTTTTTCCCTCTGCCGGCCAGCCGGTGGATGCGGATTGCGTTGATTGCACAGGCTCGGGCGCATTTCCCACAAGCAGTACATAGCGATTCCTGGATCACTACAGCCCCATTCAATTCCAGCCGGATCGCTCCTTTTTCTGGGCAAACCTCCAGGCATGGTTTCTGTGAACAGGGGAGGCAGGTAATGGGTAGGATAACCTCCCGATTGCGGTCAGCAAGGATGGTAATGCGTGAGCGTTCAGGCGCGACCATATTTTCATGGGCAAGCGAGCAATACAAGGTGCAAGCCATGCAGCCGGTGCATTTCATTGGGTCGATGACCAGAATCATGACGGCAATTTCCTGATGAGATATTGCCCTCCACCCTGGCGTCCGGTGAATAAGCCATTCTCGACGATTACCTTGCCGCGCAGCATGGTCGCGATTGGATAGCCCTGCAGCTCAAATCCCTCGTAAGGAGTGTAATCTACCTGTTCGTGTAGCATCGTGTGTGTGATCGTGAGCCGGCGGTTGGGATCGAAAAGCACGATATCTGCATCCGCGCCCGGAGTGAGCGTCCCTTTTCGCGGGTAGAGCCCAAAAATGCGGGCTGGGTTGGCGCAGCAGACCTCGACCCAGCGCTCAAGGGAAAGCTTTCCACGGGTCACGCCGTATGTGTAAAGCAGTGCCAGTCGTGACTCGATCCCGGGCAACCCAGCGGGGATTTGCTCGTACGAGGAGCGGCCGAGCGTTTTCTGTGTCTCAAAATTGAAAGGGCAATGATCTGTGCCTACCGTTTGCAATCCACCGGTAGCCAGCGCCTGCCATAAGGCAGCATTGTCTTCCCGGGTGCGCAGGGGAGGGGAGCAGACGTATTTTGCTCCTTCAAAATCCGGGCGGGAGAGTTCCTCGGCGGTTAGGAGGAGATACTGTGGACAGGTTTCTCCGTAGGCATTCACACCCCTCTCTTGAGCTGCACGGATTGCTTCCGCGCCAAGTGCGGTGGAGGTATGGACTATGTAGACGGTTGCGCCGGTCACTTGCGCCAACGCCAAAGCTCGCTGGATGGCTTCGCCTTCGGCAATCGCAGGGCGTGAAAGGGCGTGGTATTTTGGTTGGGTATGCCTCTGTTGACAGAAGCAGGCATTGATGTAATCGATGATTGCGTCATTCTCCGCATGCACCATAGTGATCCCGCCGGCTGCTTTCACGGCAGCCAGAACATGCAGCAGGGCGGAATCGCTCAGGCGGAAGCCTGCGTAGGTCAGGTAGGTTTTAAAGGAAATACAGCCCGATTTGCAGAGTGGAGCAATTTCTTCGAGGGTCTCAAGTGCGTCATTGGTGAGGGTCATATGCAAGCCAAAGTCGATGGCTGCCTGGCTTTGGGCTGCGGTACGCCGGGCAGTGAAGGCATGCGCCAATCGTTCTCCGGGTTGCGCCTCGACGAAATCGATCAGCGTGGTCGTCCCGCCAAAAGCCGCAGCCACGCTACCGCTGGCCCAATCATCGCTCGAGCGGGTTGCTCCAACCGGCATTTCCAGGTGTACGTGAGGATCGACCGCGCCGGGTAATACCAGCAAGTTATCGGCAGCGATCGTCCGTTTGCCAGCCAGATTCGGACCGATAGCTGCGATCTTCTCGCCGGTGATAGCGAGGTCCGCCTCCAGGGGGATGCCGGAGTCGCTGATGAGGGTACCACCGCGGATGACCAGGTCAAACATGTGAATTTGGGATGGCGCTGGCGCAATCCGCCAACCCCAGGCGCTGGAGGGTCGCCGGCGTGGGAGCGCCGGATTTCTCCCAGCCGCGTAAAGAATAATAGCGGTCAAGCATAGCCTGAAAGTCATAAATCCGGCCGGTATGCGCCGGTTTTTCAGAGCGATCCATCGCTTGAGTCTGTGGGTTGAAAGTATAGGTGTAGATTTCCAGGGATTCCTGGGTGAAGCGCTCAGGGAGTTGGTCCTCATCCCGCCCAAACCCATGCCGCACGTTATACATGCGTTCCAGGTTGACGATCCGCTCGCCGGCTTCGAGCAATTGTTCGCCGGTAAAATCGTAACCGAGGGCGCGCAAACCGGCAGCGATCTCATCCGGCATGACCACGTACGTCTCGGAGGTGCTGAACTTGCACAGCCCTAGCGAATCGGCGACGGCGCAGAAATGCTCACCATAAATAAGGATATCCGCCTTGTAGGTTTCATCAGCCACATCCATCAATTTTTCATGCATTTCGGCGGGGAAAAGCTCGATAGCCCTCTCCCAATTACCGGCCAGATCGATCGTCGGCAGTCCGTAAAGGTGATCTGCCCCCCGGTTGCCGGTGGCATGGCCCAGGCCAAATCCTTTGGAAATACGCGGTTCCTGGCGGGGCAGCTCCACCCCTTTTACCTGGATGGCAAAACGGGATGCGCCTGGACCTAACTTGCGGGCAGCGCGCAGGGTACCATCGGAAAGCAGGTCTCCGCAGCCTTCTCGATAAGCAATGGCTTTAATGAGGCCGAGAATGGATACCGGATCACCCCATTCTAGCGAGAATTGAGCATCATGCAGCAGCCCCTTTTCGTGGCATTCCATAGCGAAAGCGATGGTTGCCCCAACCGAGATGGTATCCAGACCGTAGTCATTACACAATTCATTGGCTTTAATGACCAATTCGGGGTCGGAATTCCAGACCAGCGGACCGAGGGCGTCGGCGGTTTCGTACTCGGGACCTTCGATTCTGGAAGCGTATGGGCCTGACTTAACTTCGGAAGTCCGGGCGCAGCGGATTGGACAGACCTCGCAGCCTTTGCGGTCGATCCAGTATTGGCTAAAACGGTGTGCGTCCAGATTGTTGATAAAAGGCGCCTGTCCGAGCTGATGGTTTTTCGCCGGGAGGTCGCCGACGACGTTTTTAAACTCCATCAGGAATAGCGTCGATTCGTTCATCAAGCCTTGTGAATTCTGGTGCTCGATCAGTAGCCTGGAGGTTTGTTTCACCAGCCGGGTGAATTCGGCCGGGGAGGCAGATAACTTTCCCGAGGCAATTACGTGGATGGCTTTCAAGTTTTTACTGCCCATGACCGCGCCGCCGCCGGTACGCGCCGCCGCCCGGCCAAAGTCGTTGATAATCCCGGCCATGAATGATAGATGCTCGCCGGCAGGGCCAATAGAAGCCACCCGGCCGCCGCCAGAAGAACGTAAAATTTTCTCAACTTCGGATGTGGTTTTCCCCCACAGATCCTTAGCAGGAAGAATTTCGATGTGCTCATTCGTGATTTTCAGAATTGCCGGTTCGGCGGCTTTGCCTGTGATGACGATTGCGTCGAAGCCGGCTTTGCGCAGTTCCGGGCCGAAATGTCCACCGGAATTGGCATATCCATACGCCCCTGTAGCCGGGGATTTAAAGGTCACATGGTAGCGTGAGGATGTCGGCCAGGGGGTTGCATTCAGGCTGCCCGTAGAAAAGATCAAGCAGTTTTCGGGATCGAACGGTTGGGTTTCAGGTCCCACCCGGTCGAAGAGGAGCCTGGCGGCATAGCCGCGCCCCCCCAAAAATTTTCCAAGCAATTCTTGGCTACTGGGCTGGTATTCTACTTCCCGTGATGTGAGGTTGACATAAGCGGTGATGGCCATCTGCAATCGATCTGGAATACCTCCGCACTTAAAAAACGGGTGGGGTGATTGTACAAAGCATGATCAACTCATCGGAGCCGGTGGATGAGAACCGGATGAGCTGAGAGCCTTCGTAATAAATGCTATCGCCGGGGTGAAGTTGATAGGTGTTGCTGCTGATGGTGATTTCTAGCTCCCCTTGCAGCACAAACAGCATCTCCTCCGTGGCTTTGTAAAGCTGCTGAGCCTGGTGACTTTCACCGGATTTCAGGTGGATCAGGAAGCCTGCCATCTGGCGGGTCAGGTCATTGGTGAGCAGTTCATATTCCAGGTGGGGATCTGGAAAACTCAGTTTTTTGCGAGCATCGTGGCGCACCACCTGTTCCGGTTGGCTGCCTCCGTTCAAGAACGTAAACATGGGAACCTTGAGGGCGGTGGCGATGCGCTGCAGGGAGGAGATGGATGGATCGGTCAACCCGTTTTCAATCTGGCTCAGAAAACCGGCAGTCAGCCCAGTAATCTCTCCCAGTTCGCGCAGGCTCAGGTCTTGTTCGGTGCGCCGATCCTTTATTTTTTGTCCAATCATGAATTTGCTCCAGGGAAAAAAGAGCGTTCACCATACCGGAACTTCAGTACCAGTATATATCTCCTGAGCGGGTTGTCAAGTGCTAATTACTTTTGTTAAGTATAGGTAAAAACGAATGATCATTAATGGACCCCGGTTGGTGACATTCATCATATTTGATCTATGACATTCGACGTTGTAATTGCAAAATCGAAATGATACGATGGAGCAGTCCCTTGCGCAAATGTTATGAGCAAATTCTCAATACGGTACACTGGAACAATATGCCTCTGCTGATCCGCAATTGCGCCTACCTCATCCGCAGCCCCGAGAAAGTCGAACAGGGATGTGACATATTGATTGAAGGCAGCCACATCCAGGCAATCGGCCCAAACCTCCAACCGCCGGCCGGGACTGATGTGCTGGATGGCAGCCGCTGTGTGGCGATGCCAGGGCTGATTAATGCGCACACGCACCTCTATCAAAACCTTATAAAAGGCATTGCCCCGGGTGTGCCGCTCGTACCTTGGTGCAATGAAGTCCTCTTCCCGACGGTCGGCGCGCTACGTACGGTGATGAACTCCAAATACAACCGGACTGCTTACTTATGGTCAGCGATTGCTACAATCGAAATGGTCAAGGGAGGGATTACGTGCTGCGTCAATATGGACGTGACCTCTCCGGCAGCCGTGCAGGCCTGGGAGGATATCGGTTTTCGGGGCGTCATGGCCTATACGTTATCCAACCGCTGGGTACCGGCTCAACTCCGCTCTGCTGAAATGAGCATGAAACAGAAGGCTCTGGAATTTGTCGATGCCTGCCACCATCCCGGCGGTTTGACCACGGTTTTCCTTGCGCCCTCCACGTTGTTCCTGTGCACCGATGAATTCTTGGGGTGGGCAGGTGAAGTAGCTCACCAGTTGGACCTGGGCATCCAGATGCACATTTCTGAAACGGCCGGCGAAGTAACCGACCACGTGCAGGAAACCGGTCGGCGACCGGTGGAAACCCTGGATTATCTTGGTCTTCTGGATAGCCGGTTGAGCGCCGTGCATTGCTGCCATGTTAATGCGGTTGAGATCGAGTTACTGGCCAAATCCGGCACGAGCGTGGTGCATTGCCCAAAAAGCAATATGAAACTGGCAGACGGGATTGCACCGGTTACCGCGATGCGCGCAGCGCACATTCCGGTGAGTGTGGCAACGGATGGTTGCGCATCGAACGACCTGCTCGACATGTGGGAAGAAATGCGGACTGCGGTGCTGCTGGCCAGGGTCTCGCAAAACGACGCCGCTGCCTTGGGTCCCCGGGATGCCTTTGCGATGGCGACCACTGACGCTGCCCGAGCTGCCCGGGTTGATGCTGGCGAGCTGCAACCCGGTAAACTCGCCGATGTAACGCTGGTAGAGATCAAGAGCCCATCTCTTCGACCGTTTCACGCTGAGGATGTGTTCAATATGCTGGTCTTCTGTGGGAAAGCCAGCGACGTGCGCGATGTGATCATCCATGGGAAGGTTATTCTGCGGGAGCGCCTGGTTGTTGGTGTTGATGAGCAAGACCTGCTGCAAGAAGCCGAAACCCTTGAAGTTCCTCTTTTCAGAATGCGCAAAGATCAATCATTCGCACCAGAGTTATCTGCAGGATGAGGAAAACTGAATGGGTTCTTTAGTCGCTTATTATCCAGGAACGTCGTTGATCCACTGCCTCGACCCGCGTGTGAAGATCATTTTCATGCTCATCGTCAGCACTTCGATCTTCACCGTTCAAAAGATCTATATTGCTGCGATCATTCTGGTGATCATGTTCTGCTTGTGGCTCCTGGCCCGGCTGCCAGGCCAGGTATTATGGGGGCTGGTGAAGACGTTGTTGCCCATCATCGGATTCTTATTCATTGTCCAGGCCATCTTCTATCCCGGCAGCACGCCTCTGATCAGGCCGTTGATCCCCATCGGCCGCGGCTTCGGCGAGATCACCCTTGAGGGCATCTTATTCGCCCTGCTGCTCGCTCTACGCCTGGTCGCCATGATCATCATGCTGCCGCTAGTCAGCTTCACCACCCCCGTGCAGAACTTCGCCCTGGGTCTGGTCAAAATGGGTTTGCCTTATCGACTGGCCTTCACCACCACCACAGCCCTGAACATGGTACCCATCTTACAGGCAGAAACCGAGGTGATCGTTGATGCCCAGCGGTTGAGAGCCATGCAATCTTTTGAAAAAGGCGGGCTGGCTGATAAGCTCCGCACCTATCCGGCGCTGGTGACGCCCCTGGTTATCGGCTCCATGCGCCGGGCGCAGTTGATGGCTGTGGCTATGGACTCTCGGGCTTTTGGCGCCAGTAAATCACGCACCTATCTGGAGGATATCCGGATGCACGGGCGTGATTGGGTCTTCCTGGCTTTCTCGGTGCTATTCGTTATCGCCGTCTCCCTGGCGTCCTCCTTGTTGCATATCCTCATCTGAAAGCACATCATGCCAGACCCATTGGTCCAGTTCAAAGACGTGTCCTATCGCTATCCACGCAGCGAGCGCTGGGTGGTGACGCACTTGGAACTTTCCATCCATCGCGGTGAGTTTGTCGCCTTGATGGGAGAGAACGGCGCCGGAAAGAGCACGGTTTGCCAGATGGTCAACGGGATCATCCCCAACAGTATCGGAGGCAGGCTGCGAGGTCAGATCCTGATCCACGGCATGGATACGACCGAGGCGGGAATTTCCAAGCTGGCCATGCTGGTTGGGATTGTGTTGGAGGATCCGGAAACGCAATTGTTCACCACCTCGGTGGTGAGCGAGGTCGCGTTCGGTCCGGAAAACTTGAGCCTGCCGGTTAAAGAGATCCAGGAACGGGTGAAATGGGCTTTGGATGTGGTTCGCCTGACGGGTTACGAAGACCGGCTCCCTTCGGCGCTTTCAGGAGGTCAGAAACAGCGCCTGGCGATCGCCGCTAACATCGCTATGCGTCCCGATATCCTGGTGCTCGATGAGGCAACCTCCCAGTTAGATCCGGTAGGGGTTGAAGAAGTGCTGGCGGTTGTGCGGGATCTCAATCAAAAATATGGAATGACGATCCTCATGGCAACGGATGCCTCTGAAATGATCGCCCGTTGGATGGATCGCGTGGTCGTCCTGGACCAGGGACGGCTAGCTGCTGACGGGACTCCCCGGGCAATATTTGCGAATGCAAAGTTGTTCAGCCGGTTGATGATCCGCGCCCCGCAGGTTTCACTGCTGGCTAACCAACTGTTGGCTGCAGGTCACCCCCTGCCGGTGTTTCCGATCACGGTTGAAGAGGCGAAAGACGACATGATTTCGATGTTGGCGGATGTACCCCTGGCTGCCATGGTAGAGACGCCTCAGAAAAAGGCTCCAATCCCAAGCGGAGGTGCGATTATCCATGTCGATCACCTGGAATATACCTACCCGTTGTTGGACGTGCGCGCTGTCAAAGACGTCAGCTTTGACATTCGAAAAGGTGAATTTGTCGCCCTGATCGGACAAAACGGGTCTGGAAAAACCACCATATTGAAAAACCTTCTGGGGTTGCTGCGGCCGACGAAAGGCAAAGTCCTGGTTGCGGGGATGGACACGAAAACTACCCCGGTCGGAGAAATGGCGCGGCACGTTGGTTTTGTGCTGCAAAATCCTGACCAACAACTATTTGCGGATACAGTCGAGGAGGAAGTAGCCTACGGACCCAAGAATTTGAGGCTGGATAAAGCCACCATCGAGGCGCGGGTGAGTATGGCCTTGCATCTGGTCGATCTGGAAGAGAAGCGTAAAGAATTTCCCCCAGCGCTGTCCAAGGGCGATCGGGCTAAGGTGGTCATCGCCAGCGCCCTGGCGCTTGATCCCGAAATTATCATTCTGGATGAACCGACCACCGGGCAGGATTACAAAGGCTGCCATCAGATCATGCAAATTGCCCAATCTTTGCACGAGCAAGGTCGCACGGTTGTGTTTGTCACCCATTACATGGCGCTCGTAGCAGAATATGCCGCAAGGGTCATCGTGTTGAAGGATGGCAAAGTGCTGCTGGATGGGGCTACGGAAGGAGTATTTGCCAGGCCGGAAATCGTGCGGGAAGCCTGTATTATCCCGCCGCAAATCGCTCAATTGGGCCAGACCCTGCCTGCCAGACTCGGCCTACCCTGCAGCCCTTTATCCGTCCAGGCCATGACGATGGCGGTCTTGCAGAAATTTGACCACGAGAATCTCAACTAACTTACGCGAGAGGAAGCGAACATGGACCAAACCTTAGCCAGGCTACAAGCGATTTGCGGAAACGAACACGTCACCAATGAGAAGGTTGACCTGCTCTGCTACCGGCGTGATTGCGGGCCTACTCCCGGCGGCGTTCCTGCTTACGTGTGCCGCCCGGAGACCACCGCTGAGGTGATCGAACTGGTTGGCCTGGCGAATGAAATCAAGAAACCGCTCTTCCTGTGGGGTCGCGCGACCACCTTTGTCGATAACGGGGTTGCCAACGGCTGCATCGTATTAGCCCTCGACTTGATGAATAAGTTTGAGATCGATCTCAGTAACCAGGTGGTGCATGCCGAAACTGGCGCTATCTGGCATGCGATCGACGCTGAATTGAAAAAGCAGGGCTGGGAGCTCTCGGCGCCCGGCGGCGGAGGCATGTTCTCGGCCAGCGTAGGAGGAACGATTGCCTATAATGCCGTTCCACACGGCATTACCGAATATGGAGTGACCGGCGATCATGTAGTTGCGATGGAGGTCGTTCTCCCGGACGGCACCCTCATCCACACCGGTTCGGCCGCTAATGACGCCAACGGGAACATTGCTATCGAACGCGGCGCCAATGGCCCCGACCTGGGAGGATTATTCATCGGCTCGTGTGGAACGATGGGAGTGATCACCAAGGCTACCTTGCAGATCCGGCGTATCCCCGAGGAGGAAGCTTTCCTGTTTTATACGTTCGACCGCCTGGATGACGCCGTCGATGCGGTGAGCAGTATGCAAAGCCAGGCGTCGGCCACCTTCATCATCGGATTGTTTGGCGGTCCGAAACCCACCGGCGTTCCGGGCAACTACAGCCTGCATATGATCATCCGTGACAGCAGCAACGAGGTGCAGGAACGCAGGCAGGCTTGCAAGATCATTTGCGAGAGCCATCATGGGATGAAGCAGGATGCAGGAGCAACCGGGCGCTACTGGACCGAACATATGTATTCCTGGCTGCGCAACGATGCCCCCAGCACCTACTACGGGAGTCGCCCATATTATTGCCCCGAGGTAGCCGGTTTTGTCCCAACCCAGTCGCTCAAAGAGATCATCCCTGCGTTGAACCAATATATCGATGATACCAGCGTTGAATGGAATCAAAATGGGATGCGCGTCAAAGGGTTTGATGTGTATTTCTCACGCAACGGCGGCTTTCTGTGGGTCGATACTCTGTATAACGAGAGCAAGCCCGAGGTCCACCAATATGGACTTAAGGTCCGCCGGGATATTGCCAATCTGCTCTTCAGCAAGTGGATGTCGCCAGGGGGGATCGTAGCCGGCCTCGCACCGTACATCATGCCCAAACTGGGTACTTCCTACCAGCTCATGCAAACACTCAAGGATGCGCTCGATAAGAACCACATCCTCAACCCGGGAGTGCTGATGCTCGCCGGGGACCCAACCTTTGCGAAGATACCCGATCATAGTAACAAACCACAGGGATTGGAGCTGGAGAAATCGGGCGATACCACCTACCAATGCCTGCGCTGCGGTTTCTGCTTTGACGTGAGCTGGGTCGGCAAGGATTACCAGCAGTGCCCGTCCTACGAATATGGCAGCTTCGAATCGTACATGGGCCGCGGGCGGATGGCCACTGCCCGCGCCATCCTGGAGGGTGAGCTGGATTACGATGAGAAGGTTGCAGAACGCATCTTCTCGTGCACCCTATGCGGCTCGTGCGGAGATCACTGTTTAAAGCAAATCGATACCCGCAAGATCTACCAATACATGCGCGATGACATGGCCACTCGCGGTTTGACGCCCCCTGGGTTAAAGAAGGCGGCGGAGGAAACGTACCGCCTGCACAACCCCTATGCGAAAG
The DNA here is from genome assembly GCA_028714615.1 of Anaerolineaceae bacterium. Next base: position 35,689 of record JAQTMA010000009.1, read on the forward strand.
AGGATGGAGATCGTTTCAAGTGGCTGAAGGACAAAACGCACCTTGACCGGCAGGCGAAGACGGCGGTGTTTGTAGGCTGCACGCCTTCGTATATTAAGCGTTCGACTGCCGGAGAAGCCATTGAGCTGTTGGAAAAACTCGGCGTAGATTTTACGATTGCATCGAGCGAGTGGTGTTGCGCTCACCCATTAATGTCAGCCGGCGAGCACGATAAAGCGGTGGAGTTCATGCGCCACAATATCGAAACGTACCAGACGCTCGGCGTAGAGCAGATGGTTTTCTTGTGCCCCGGTTGCCAGATGACATTCTCCAACGAGCTTCCAGAAGTCCTGGGAGAAGCGCTGCCGTTCCGCTCCATCAGCCTGGTTGAATGGGTGGCAGGTGAGATCGAAGCCGGGCGCATTGAGATGCGTGGAATGCCCGGCGCCTCCCTGACCTATCACGACCCGTGCACCCTGGGTCGACAACTTGGCGTGTATGACGCTCCTCGGACGATTCTTAAATCTATACCGGGTGCGCACTACACCGAGATGCCGCGTAACAAGGTGGATTCGTTCTGCTGCGGGGCCGGCGCCTTCGTCCGTTATGACTTCCCTGAACTGACCGACAGCGCCGGCTTGCAGCGTTGGAATGAAGCCCGGAGGACCGGAGCCAGCCTGTTGATTACAGCATGTACGTCATGCTTGAGTGAATTCCAACTGGTCAAGTCACAAACGAAGGATAACCTGGAGGTAGCCGATTTGATCTCGTTGGTCAACAAGCAGGTTGTGGTTAAAGAGACCGTTTCCAGATAAATCCAAGGGAAATGCAACCAAAGGAAGGAGATCAGCATGAATAAGAAATCGGTTCTGATCACAGCACACCCAGCCGTCATCGCTGTCTGGGCTGCATTGATGGCGGCCGCCTCGCTTTTACCAGCGTTCCCGGTGATCGGCACGGGAGTCACCTTTAACATCGCCAACTGCCTAACCCCTCTCGCCGGCATCTTCTTCGGCCCATGGGCCGGCGCGGTCGCCGCCGGGGTAGGCGCATTCATTGGCCAGTTAATTGCGCCTCATACCGTGCTGTTTGGCCCGCTACAGTTTACCATTGCAGTCCTGGGGGCGATGGCTTCTGGATTCGCCATGCAGAGGCGCTGGTGGGCGCCCGCTTTGATCATTGCCGTCTTTGCCGGCGCGTGGTACCTGCTGCCGAACGGGCGGGCCGCCTGGGCTACACCGCTCCTCTATATCCTGGGATTTGCATTTATCCTCGTCGGTGTCGTCATCAGCCACAAGGAGAATCCGTTGCTGTCCAAGGACCGGCGCAAGCTAGGGCTTGGCATTCTGTGCGCTTCAATCGCCGGGATCGTAGTCACCCAGGCCATGGGCAACCTTTGGGCGATGATCTTCTTCCAACTGCCCCCGGCGATCTGGTTCACGGTGTTGGCGATCTCTCCGATCGAACGGTTTCTGTTCGGCCTTGGCGCCATGATCATCGGCACGCCATTGCTGATCGGCCTGCCGAAGATCGGCATCCCGGTTGGGCCGATGATCTATGAGAAGGAAGAGGATAGCGACGAGCCAGCTCCTCTATCCGATTTTCAAGAAAACGCGAAATAGGTCCTTTTCTGATGACCAGAACGATGGCGATGCAACCAGGAATGACCCCGGAAGTGGCTGTATTAGGGGCTGCCGCGCTGGATTGGGTGGCCCAGGTGCAGGAATTGCCGCAGCCTGATAGCATCGTGTATGCCGATCACTATGCTCCCATGCCCGGTGGCACGGGCGGAAATGTGGCGGTAGGGATCGCTCGCCTGGGTCACGGGGTGCGCTTCTTGGGTGTGCTCGGTGATGATGAGAACGGAAAAAAGCTGTTGGATGCCTTCAAAGAAGCTGGCGTCGATACCACAGCCATCGAGATCAAACCGGGAGAGCGCTCAGCCTCAACCTTCATCGCCATCGATCGTAAGGGGGAGCGGGTGATCTTCAGCCTCGGAGGCGTAGCCTTGTATGAGAAAGCGGGGGAGATCTCGCCGGTCTGGTTCAGTGGCATCCGCGTGCTTTTTATTGCAGACGCTTACCCTGAACCAGCGCTGGCGGCAATCCAGGCGCTGGCGCAGGAAGCGATGGTTATTTTCAATCCGGGTGGCTTGATGGTTTCCGCGGGGATCGAATTCTTGCGCCCAATCCTAAGCCGTGCACATGCGCTCATCGTGAGCCATAGCGAGGCCAGGATGATGACAGGCGAGTCGGATATTGATCGGGCTATCCTGAGACTGGCGGAAAGCGGTCCCTCGGTTGTGATGGTTACTTTAGGGAACCAGGGAGCGCTGCTCCGAGCCCATAATAGGCTGATTCGCATCCCGTCCGTTCAAGCGGAAGTCGTCATCGATACTACCGGCGCAGGGGATGCCTTCTCAGCAGGGGTCGTTTCTGGAATTTTGCATGGGTACACCTGGGAGGAGGCCACCCGGTTTGGTGGTGTGGTGGCCTCCTTAAAAATTGCCCATCTTGGAGCGCGCAGCGGCTTGCCGGGTCGTCAGCAAGCTGAAGCGCTTTATCGAACACTGGATATTACGAAATGAATTCAATCGAGGTGAAATGATGAAAGGTGCAGCAGCAGGTAATCCCGGGCAAGTCATCATTGCGGACTATCCTGAACCGGTAGCCGGGGATCAGGATCTGATCGTCGAAACGCTGGCGTGCGGGATTTGCTCGACCGATCTCAAACTGGTGCAGAAAGGCGCCAAGGATACCCGCTATGCGCTCGGTCATGAGCTGGTGGGTAAGATTGTCCAGGCGCCTCAAAACAGCCAGTGGAAAGTCGGGCAACATGTTGCCGTTGCACCGTATTTACCTTGTGGAAGCTGCTATTTCTGCCGGCGAGAGCAGTATACCCTGTGTACGAAATTGTTTGAGATCTCTTACGCTCCCGGAGGGTTGGCAGAGCGCATCCTGGTTCCGGCGGAAATGGCCGAGCGTGGCATGATATTGGTCCCGCAAGGGTTGAGCGATGAATTGGCCGCGTTAGCTGAGCCGTTGGGATGTGCGTTGAAAGGCCTGGAAGATTCCCATCTTCAGCCAGGCGATGCGTTATTGGTGATTGGGGATGGGCCGATGGGTCAATTGGTCGCAGCGGCCGGGAAAGCCATGGGCGCCGGCCTGGTCATCATGGCAGGCATGACCGCCCACCGGCTGGCGACCGCGAGAAAGAACTACGCTGACCTGGCTATCGATGTGAGCCAGGATGATTTGCACCAGGCGGTATGGCAAGCGACCGGACAACGGGGAGCCGATGTGGTCATGGTGGCGGTCTCGAGTGGAGAGGCGCTTGAAACGGGAATCGGTTGTGTCCGCCCCGGAGGAGAAGTCAATATGTTCGCCGGGGTACCCGAAGGCACACAGATGCAACTGGATGTACGCAAAGTCCACTATCAACAATACCATCTCACCGGATCCTTCGGTACCTCCCCAATTCACATGCGCAAGGCATTTGAGATGCTCCAGGCTGAGAAAGTCGATTTCTCGCCCATCCTCTCCGCTCGTTTCCCCTTTACGGATGTTGCCGATGCGGTTCACTATATGCAAAACTATGAGGGATTGAAGGCGATGGTAACCTTCTCCCAGCTTGGAGGCTAAGATGAAAGAATTGAGACTGCAACGGATTTTTGCAAAAGATCACCGCACAGTGATCGTCGCTTGTGACCACGCCGGTTTTATGGGCACGGTGCGAGGGTTGGAACAACCGGAAGTGCTCATCGATGCGCTCGTCGAAAGCGGCGTAGATGCGATATTAACCACGATGGGTATTGCCCGGCGGTTTGGCAGCCGCATGGGTAAATTGGGTTTGATCTTGCGCGCAGATGGCGGCGCGAGCATGCGTTCACCTGTCATGGGCTCCTTACAAACCCAGTTTTCGGTTGAAGACGCCTGCCGGTTGGGGGCAGATGCGGTGATTTGTATGGGGATGATAGGATACCAGGAAGAGCCTTCTTCCCTCCACAACCTGGCAAGCCTGTCCTGCGATGCAGAAAAATGGGGAATGCCATTGGTTGCTGAAATGCTCGTCCAGGTGAAAGAAGGCCGCACTACAGCTCAAGATATCGGCTTTGCGATGCGAATCGGGGTTGAGCTGGGAGCGGATGTGGTAAAGGCCTCCTACGCAGGGCCAGTAGATGCATATGAAGAGGCGCGGAAAGCCTGCTACCGCCCGGTGATTGTGTTGGGAGGGGATAAAGTAAAAGATGAAAGAGAAATGTTCGTGAATATTTCCGATGCATTGGACGCAGGAGCAGATGGAGTGGCTATTGGCCGGAACGTCTGGCAGCACACCAACCCGGCGGGCATCTGCCGGGCGCTGGTAGCCCTGGTCCATGGTGGGCTTGGCGTCGATCAGGCCCTCGAGGAGATGAGCGCATCGTGATGGATTTACTGATCGGGCTGGATATCGGCACATCGTGTATCAAAGCCGGGCTGTTTGATAGCAGCGGTCACGTGTTGGCCAGCGCCAGCTCATCCTTGCAAACCTATAGCCCTGAACCAGGTTGGGCAGAACAAGACCCGGGCGCCTGGTGGCTGGCGGCCTGCCAGGTGTTGCAGCAGCTTGCAGCAACGTCGCCGGGGATTGAGATTGCTGCCATCGGGCTATCGGGTCAATGCCCGGGGCATGTGCTGGTAGACAAGAACCAGCGCTCGATTGGTAGGGCGATCATCTGGCGAGACCAGCGCGCCCAGGCTGAAGCGCATTGGCTAAACGAGCAGATCACGCCAGCGCAGGCTCGAAAATGCCTCGGGACGGAAACGCTTGGAGACGCCACGACGCCTCTCGCCAGGTTGTTATGGTTGAAAGCTCACCGTCCTGAGGATTGGGAAGTCGCGGTCAGTGTCTTGCAGCCGAAGGATTATGTGGCATTGCAATTGACCGGACAAACGGCAACCGATCGGTATAGTGCGTATTGCCTGTCAAACCCGGAGACCGGGGTTTATGACCCAGAATTGTTTGCCAGGTTGGGCATTGACCTTGAAAAGCTTCCCAAGACCCTCATGCCAACTGAGATCGTCGGAGAAATTACCCGGGCGGCCGCCCAAGAGACGGGGCTGGCGCCCAAGACGAAGGTGGTAACCGGCACGATCGATGCGTATTGTGATACCCTGGCCGGAGGGGTAGCCTGCCGAGGTCGCGCGGTAGACGTGGCTGGAACTTCGGAGATCGTCTCATTGCAGATCGGGAACTTCGAGAACGTCGAAGGCATCTTCTCGGGGAGGATCGGGGATGGGGTCACATTCCTGTGTGGCCCAACCCAGGCGGGTGGGGAAACGTTACACTGGCTGGCGCAAGTTCTCACGCCCGAGGTGCGGGGAGAGATTGATTATTCCTTGTTAGAAGGGGTTGCTGGATCAGCGCCCGCAGGGAGTGATGGAGTGATTTTTTTGCCTTACCTGGACGGGGAGCGCACCCCCGTTTGGGATGCAAATGCTCGAGGCTGTTTTTATGGCCTGGCCTTCAGACATCAACGCCAGCATTTTGCCCGGGCAGTTTACGAAGGGGTCGGCTATGCGATCCGCCATATTCTGGAGCTTAGCGAAGCAGGCTGTGGGACGCAGGCAGAAAAAATCGTGGTCTGTGGCGGAGGATCGCGCAGCAATTTCTGGAATCAAGTGAAGGCAGACATTCTCCAGAGGCCGGTGTATCCCTCTGCAATCAGCGAAACCGGTTGTCTCGGGGCGGCTATCCTGGCCAGTGTTGGTGTGAGTCTGTATCCCGACCTGGCTGCGGCCAGCTCCGCGATGGTCAGGCTTAAAGACGGCGTTAAGCCCAATTCGTCTCATCACCGGGTATATGATGAAGGCTATCACATCTATCGCGAGCTATACCCGGCGCTGAAACCACTTTCTATTCATAGCGCGTATCATTATTCGTAGAAAGCAGGCAGCGATGCTCAACCGGGATGAAGGTCAATTGATGGTGCAGGTTGCCAGGTTGTATTATGAAAACAACCTGAACCAGGAAATGATCGCCAGCCGGCTGAACCTCACCCGGCAAAAGGTATCCCGTTTGTTGATCGAGGCGCGCACTCAAGGAATTATTCGCATCTCCATCCACGATCCGAACGATTGTGATCCGGGCCTGGCCGAAGACCTGAAAGCTCGATTTGGGTTGCGCGACGTTGTCCTGATTTCTGGCGAAAGCCTGGAGAACGACCACCTCCGGTCCGGGATTGGGTTGGCTGCTGCGGAACTCCTGCAGAAAAAATTGCAGGATGGCCAACTGGTAGGCGTCGGTTGGGGACGGACCCTGTTTGCCACGATGAACTCGGTCAACCCGAATGGTCATAAACAAATCCATGTAGTCCCCGTCATTGGTGGGATTGGCGACCTCTCTCCGTTTTTCCAGGTGAATGAACTAGCCCGGCGTCTGGCAGAATCCTACGGGGGTACCTACCGGAGTTTGTATGCGCCTGCGTTTCTTGAGGACAGCGCCATCCTCAACAGCCTGATAAAAACGGTTGAAATTGCCCAAGTGATGGAATTGTGGAACCGCCTGGATGTAGCCATCGTTGGGGTGGGTCACGTCGAGCTACAGCAGATTTCCTCCATGTTCTTCGCGGAACACATCTCTCCTCGCACGTTAGCCCATTTGGAAGCGAATGGCACGGTGGGGGATATCTGCGCCCGTTTCTTCGACCTCAAAGGCCGGCAGGTCTATCCCGAAACGGGTGTCATCGGAATTGATCTGGATCAGTTGAAAGCCGTCCCGGAAGTAATCGCTATTGCTGGCGGGATGGAAAAGGTGCGGGCTTTATTGGGCGCGCTCCAGGGGGGGTACATTAAAACCTTGGTGACCGATACCACCACGGCTCGAGCAGTCCTCGTAGAAAAAAGAGGAAATGCGCTGGCTATGAAAGGAGGTGTTCACGGAGTAAGTTGAAGCCCTCTTGAGTTCTGGGATGTACAGGGAGTTCCTATCGTGTTCTCATCAGATTCACAAGCTTTTGGAGAGCAGAAGATGAAAAAAAGTGTTTTGATCGTACTGGCGGCAGTGATGATCCTGGCTGTATTGGCCGGATGCACCCCGAAATCCACGGCAGGCACTCTGGGCGCTGCACCGACGGCTTCAGGCCCGTCCTTGATCACCGTCAAGGGCAAGATTGCCAGCAGTCCCTACGTTCTGGATCAGGCGGCCTTTGATGCCAATGCAAAAGAAGGCGCGTATTTTGACCCGTGGGTGGGAAATGCCGGGAAAGATGTCACCGAGAAAGGCATCCTATTGAAAGATTTGATCACCCTGGTAAAACCGGCTAGCGATGCCAAGACAGTCTCTTTAATCGGCACGGATGGCAAAGCTTTTGACATTCCGATGGCAGATGCGCAGAAATACGACATTATGCTTGCCCACTGGGTAGATGGCGCGCTGCTTGACGAAAAAACGGGCGGCCCGGTAAAGGTTGCCTACCCCAAAGATGCGACCACTTACAAGCCGGAAAATTGGGCATGGTGGATTGTAACTGTTGAATTCAAGTAAGTCGCACTGTAGCCACTAGAATTAATGAAGGGGTTTGGATGGCCAGTCCATTCAAACCCCTCGTCCCTGGAGAAAAGCATATGAATCCGATCGTAACATTCAGCCATGTCACCTATGCTTATCCGCAGATGGATAGGCCGGCGATCAAGGACATTAGTTTTACGATCGATTCCGGAGAATTTGTGGCGTTGATCGGCCCGACGGGCGCCGGGAAATCCTCGTTGTGTTACTGCTTCAACGGCGCCGTCCCCCGGTTGTTCAATGGAGACATGCAGGGTAGGGTCGAGGTAGCCGGGTTGGATACATTTCAGAATGAAATTCCCGTGCTGGCCCAGCATGTGGGGTTAGTAGTACAGAATGCCAGGACCCAATTGTTCAATGTAACCGTCCTGCAAGAAGTAGCCTTTGGTTGCGAGAATCTGGGCTTGCCGTGCGAGACGATCCGCACCAGAGTCAAAGAAGCGCTGGACTTTGTCGGCTTGGCAGGTATTGAGAAGCGTGAGCCATCCGCGCTTTCAGGAGGCCAACAACAACGCGTGGCGATTGCCTGCGTGCTGGCCATGAATCCGGAAGTGTTAGTGTTAGATGAACCGACCTCGGAGTTGGATCCGATCGGGTCGGAGCAGGTCATGGAAGTAATCGCCCGCCTGAACCGTGACTTGAATAAAACCATCTTCATGGTGACACATGATATGGAATTTGTCGCAAAATACGCCACCCGGGTGCTGGTGCTCAACCAGGGCAGTATGATTGAGGATAATTCCCCGGAGACCGTCTTCTCGCAAGCGGATTTGCTCCAGGAGGCTCGGATCCGTCCCCCGCAGGTGTGTGAGGTGATGTTGGGCATGAGGCAACGTGGGTACCGGATCGATCAAATCCCGATTACGCTGGAAAATACTGTCGAGCTATTAAAGGAAATGCGCAATGGATGCCGTTGAAGTAATTCAGTGTGCTCAGCTCTGCCATTCCTACCCGAATGGTGTGCAAGCATTACGCAATATCAGTCTTTCGATAAAGAAAGGAGAGTACGTTGCCTTTGTTGGACAAAATGGCAGCGGGAAAACGACGTTGGTCAAGCATTTCAACGGATTGCTAAAGCCAACGGAAGGGACCGTAAGCATATTCGGGGAAGAGACTACCCATCAGAAAGTCTCGGCATTATCGTGCAAAGTGGGATACGTCTTTCAAAATCCGGATGACATGTTGTTCTGTTCCAGTGTGGCGGAAGAAATTGCCTACGGGCCAAAAATGCTGGGCTACCCACCGGAGGAGACCCACCGGATGGTGGAACGGGTTCTGGCAGAGCTGGGTCTATTTGACCTGCGCGAAATCCACCCTTTTGCACTCAGCCTGGGCGACCGCCAGAGAGTGGCCGTGGCTTGTGCACTGTCGCTACATCCGGAGATATTCGTCTTTGATGAACCCACCACCGGGCAGGATTACTTTGGCGGTGAGAGTATCATGCACCTGATCGACATGCTGCATTTCCAGGGAAAAACGGTGATCATCATCACGCACGATATGCCGTTGGTAGCGGAACACGCCCGGCGGGTGGTTGTAATGAACCAGGGGCGAGTCGCCCTGGATGGCACGCCGGAAGAGGTGTTTCAAAAGGTTGATGAATTACGGGCGCTTTCCCTCCGCTCACCCCAGGTGACCCGCTTGGCCCAGGAGTTAGGCCAGACTGAGAAGACGATCTTGAGGGTGAACGATATGTACGCGTGGCTCGAAAGCGATTACCTGCGGGGAGAAAAAGTGGTTGAAGGAGCATACCAATGATGAACTTAACCCAGGCTGCTACCGTTTCTCCACTTCTGAAATTGGATGGGCGCTCGAAACTGGTCGGGCTCCTCACCATTTTTATCCTGGCGATCGTCTTTGCCCACCCGCTATATGTCGTGGCGTTGTTAGCCCTCGTCATGACCATCTGGTGGATCGCCAGGCTGCCGTTTCGGATGATCAGAGATATTCTGCAATTCTTTATGGTCATTGCCATCATCATCCTGGTGGTGCAGGTTTTCTTCTACCCGGGGAAGATCAATCTGGTGAGGCTATCCGCTCCCATTGGGGTAATCGGATTTAGCGGTTTCCTCACCCTGGATGGGATTGAGTTCGGCATTGCTATGGTTTTACGCCTATTTGTAATTATGGTGGTTGCACCTCTGTTGGTCATGACCACACCCCTCCCTGAGTTGATGGTTGCGCTGGTCAAGCTAAAAGTGCCATACAGATTTGCGTTTATCATGACCACTGCACTCAGCCTGTTGCCGTCGATCCAGACACATTCCAGCATCATCCAGCAAGCTCAGCTCTGCCGGGGAGTCACCGACTTCGAATCCGGGAAGATCTGGGAGAAATTGCGCGGGACTGCCGGCTTGCTCGTCCCCCTCATCCTGGGGACCTTCCGTGATTCGCAGACCCTGGATGTAGCCATGAGCTCGCGCGGTTTTGGCGCGCCGACCAAACGAACCTTCTTGCTCGAAAGCCATTTCAGCCGTTCAGACTATCTCGTTTTGGGGATTTCCTTCTTGCTGTTGGCAGGAGGAATCTATCTACGGGTTATTGGATTGGGCGTTCTCTGATTGAAAAGGAGATTTCAAATGTCCGCAAATGTGCCTGAAGTGCAATCTGAGGGAAAGAGCCCGGCTCGAGTTTGGAAATCAAAAGGGCGGATCATGGGGGTACCAATCTCATTGATGGCGATCTGGGCTGCACTTTACATCGTCTCGAGCGCAGTACCGGCATTGCCCGTTCCTGGAATGGCAGGGATGATCACCATCAATACCATCATGACTGCCATTTCGGGCATGATCTTGGGCCCGGCTGCAGCCATTGCGAACGCGGCGGGCGGCATTGTGTCCATGTTGTTGTTCCCGTACGGCTTCTCCGCGGGACCGATGGGATTCCTGACCGTCACAATGGGTGGGTTGGTAGCAGGCTTGCTCTTTGCCAATAAATGGCTGTTGGCCGGCATTGTCGAGCTGGTGGTCATCGGAGCCTGGTTTGCGAATCCAAATGCCTGGCAGACGGGCATGTGGTTGGTACCGCTGCCATATTCCGCGATTACCCTGCTGGTTATTTTCGTCCCTCCTTTGCGAAATTGGGTGCGCAAGAGCATTTTGACGTTGGACAAGCGCTCCATCTGGCCGGCTGTTTTTTTGATGTGTACTGCTGGACACTCTGCCGAGTTCATGATGACCAATTCGATGATGAACTGGTTGTACAACTTATCCTGGCAGTATTGGGTGCCAACCCTGCCTTATTGGATCATGGTGGACACGATCATTATCCTCATCTCTACGGCAGTCGGGGTCAGCGTAATGATCGGCCTGCGCAAAGCCCACTTGCCCCAATTTTCAGACTCGCTCCAAAAATGAGACGAATTGACTGTATCTATGGATGCCTGGCTGGGCTCGCCATCGGTGATGCGCTCGGGATGCCCACCGAGTTCCTGACTCCAGAACAGATAGCGATTGAGCTGGGTTGGGTGGACCATTTCGTTACCGCGCCGGAGTGGCATCCACACCGGCCGATGAGGGCTGGCCAGGTGACGGATGATACCGGCCAAACCCTGGCGGTAATGCACGCTTACTCGGAAGATGGCCAGGTCAATGCTGCCGCGGTAGCCCGAGAGTTATTACGTTGGGCAGATACTGCCGAGGACACGTACCCTCTCGTTGTCGGACCCAGCACGAGCCTGGCCCTGGAGAAGCTACGGCGCGGCGAGAACCCCCGCGAGACTGGCAAGGGGGGCAAGTCGAACGGGGCGGCCTACCGGGCGGTGGCGGTCGGGTTGTTGAACGAGACCGGCTCTCCCCGCTTGATGGAACAGGTTATCGAAGTCTGCCTACCAACCCACGGAACGTCTGTTGCGATATCCGGAGCGGCTGCGGTCGCCTATGCCATCTCGGCTGCGCTGGCGCAGGACGCATCCGTGCAAACGATATTGGCTGCGGCTCGGCAGGGTGCGGTTGCCGGACGCGCGAATGGCGCCTGGTTCTGGGGGACGCCCCTGGAGAAGCGCATCGAGCTGGCCGTGGAGCTGGTGAAACGACGGAAAGACGATCATGGCGCCCTGGCTGATCTGTACAGCTATGTGGGTACAGATATGCTGGTGGCAGAATCGGTAGCGACCGCTTTTGGTTTGGTCGCTCTGGCTGACGGAGATCCAATGAAAGCAGTCGTCTTCGGCGCCAATATTGGTGGGGATACGGATACGATTGCAGCTATTGCCGGAGCTATTTGCGGAGCATTCCGTGGAATCGAAGCCATTGATCGCGACTTACTGGCCGAGCTGGAGAGGGTCAATTCGATCAACCTGGCAGCAGAAGCATGGCAGCTTGAAACGATCCTTTCGCGCCAGAGCTAATCAGATGACTATACCGATTCGAGTTGGATTCAGCATGCACCCGCAATGGTTGGGTGAAGGGGATCTCCCCACCTTTGTCGAACCCCTGCGCCGGGCTGGCCTGAGCGCCCTTGAGTTTGAACTCGATCGGAATCAAGCACTCTGGCTGGCGTTTGAGCCCCTGATGTTGGCAGCGGCTGAGTTGGGATTGGATCTCAGCTTTCACGCACCTTTCCGGGCGCCATACAGCCTGATCGGTTTTGCCGGTAAGCAGCGCGATCAAATCATCCAGGACTACCACCCGATGCTGGACATTGCCGAGCAATGGGGGCGCAGATTGGGTAGCAACCGCGTGGTTGTCGTCCATGCTGCTGTTTCCAACCCTCCTGCGGTTCGAGAAAGCTTGGTTGCTGATACCCGCGCATTTTTAAGCTGGGGATTGGATGCGTTCCCTCATATTCAATTTGCATTGGAAAACAACTCCCTTGCGAAAGGAAATGAGGTAAAGATCGGCGAACAGCTTACGGGTGTTCTTGCCCTGATCGATGCATTGAATGACCCGCGCTTGAAAGCCTGTTGGGATATGGGACACGATTACATGGTACGCGGACCGGCCAGCCCACCCCAGGCATGGCTTTCAGCAGTTGCCCATGTACATGTCCATGATGTGAACGTGCGGGGTAACGATCATTACCCTTTGATCTATCAACGTGTCCCGTTTCAAGTTTGGTTACAGCATCTGGTGCATGTGCGCATGAAAGGGATGGTGATGCTTGAGTTGAAAGGCGGGCATTTGAGCGGTTGGCCTCCCGCAAAAATTAAGGCGGTTTTGGTCCGCAGCATCGCTTCGATCACAAAGATCGTGGAATAAAAGATGAGATGCTCATGAACGAAATCCTCGTAGAAAAATCGGGAAGACGGTGGTGGGTGCACTGGGGGGAGGAAACCTTGGCGGCATACCTCTACCTGCTTCCCAGCCTGCTCATCTTTGTGGTCTTCACCTTCTTTCCAGCCATCTTCTCGATTGTCGTGAGCCTGTTCCGCTGGAATATGCCGGCGAAGGCCGTATTCATCGGATTTGAAAACTACCGTTTCTTATTCACAGACCCTTTTGAAGCGCCGGTGTTTTGGAAATCGCTTTTCAACACGTTCTATTTTGCATTGGGGGTACCGGTCAATTTATTGGTGTCGTTGATGCTGGCCCTGTTGCTCAACCGGAAAATTCGCGGGGTGGGAATTTTCCGGACGGCGTTTTTTCTGCCTGCAATTACCTCGATCACCGCGATTTCCGTCGTCTGGTTGTGGTTATACCACCCGGCGCAATACGGTCTGTTCAACAGCTTCCTCACGCAACTGGGCTTGCCCATCCAGCGCTGGCTGCGGGATCCTATCCTGGCGATGCCATGCCTGATTGCAATGGGCATCTGGTCGGGGATGGGGTACAACATCATCATCTTCCTGGCCGGACTGCAGTCGATCCCGCGGACCTTATATGAGGCCGCCGAGATCGACGGGGCCGGCCTGTGGACTTTGTTCCGGCGCATCACCTTCCCGCTGCTTGGACCGACAGTGTTCTACATCCTGACCGTTGGGATGATCAACTCGCTGAAGGCTTTCACCGAGATCGATGTGATGACGCAAGGCGGTCCCTTGGGGGCTACCAGCACCATGTCTTACTATCTTTACCAGAACGCTTTCCAGTTTTTTCAGATGGGGAAGGCTTCGGCGGTGGCAGTATTATTGTTTGTCATGCTGCTGGTACTAACCTGGGTGGAGTTCCGATATGTCGACCGAAGGGTATTCTATAACTAGCCCGGGCTTGATCACTGCACCGGTCGCCCGGTCTCGCAAGAGTCCCTGGCGCAACCTTCGCCGCGGGCTGCTGGACGCGCTTTGGTACGTGGTGGCGACTGTGTTAGGCCTGACTATCGTCCTGCCTTTCCTCTGGATGATCGTCACCTCGTTAAAAACCCCAAGCGAGGTGTTCGCCTACCCGCCGACCTGGATCCCGAAGACGTTCGAGTGGCGGAATTACCTGGAAGTTTGGAAGGAGGCGCCCTTCGCCCGCTACTTCCTCAACAGCACGCTGGTAGCCGGGGCAGTTACTGTAGGTCAGCTCATCTCTTGCATTTTGGCTGCATTTGCCTTTGCCCGCATGAATTTCAAAGGCAAGAACATCATGTTTTTGATCTTCATGAGCACGACCATGATCTCTACGCAAGTGACGCTGGTGCCGTCCTACCTGATCATGAAACAACTGGATTGGGTGGATCACTATCAGGCCTTAATCGTGCCTTTTCTCGCCAACGCCTTCGGGGTATTTATGATCCGCCAATCCTTCCGCGCCATCCCCCGGGAGCTGGAAGAGGCCGCGAAACTGGACGGCTGCGGGCGCTTCCGCTTTCTCGTCCTCATCCTGCTGCCGCTGTGCAAGCCGATCCTGGCTTCGCAAGGGCTGTTTGCGTTTATGGGGAATTGGAATTCATACTTATGGCCGCTGATCGTTACCAATCGGGATGAGATGCGCACACTGCAGATTGGGTTGCGCTATTTCGTCGGCGCAGAAGGCGGCACCCAATGGGGCGTTTATATGGCTGCCGCACTGCTGGTGTCGGTGCCGGTGATCATCATTTATTTCCTGGTCCAAAAAACCTTCGTAGAAAGTATGGCGAGTACCGGCCTCAAGGACATCTGAGGCCGTCAGAAGCAGATCATCAAACCAAAAGGAGCGTAGTAATGAAGACAACCTCGTTTAAAGGCCGCGATTTCCTTCGGGAAACCGATTTCAGCCGAGAAGAAATGGAACAAGTATTGGATCTGGCCCTGGAATTAAAGATGGACCGTTCAAAAGGTAAATATCACGACGATTTGTTGCGGGCGAAGACCTTATTCATGATATTCTATAACCAGTCATTACGTACGCGTAACAGCTTCGAAGCCGGTATGACCCAGTTGGGAGGGCATGCGCACTATCTGGATCCCAGCAAGATCTATACGCCTGCTATGGAAGGGCACGAAGTGGCGTATACGACCGAGCGTGTTTCGGATGTGGCGCGAGTGCTGGACCGCATGGGCGATGCGATCGCGATCCGCTGTTATGGCGACCCAGTTGAATGGGAGTACGGGGGCGCACACCGCATGCTGGAAGAATTTGCCCGGTGGGCTGATATTCCCGTGCTCAATATGGAAGATGACGTCTATCACCCCTTTCAGGGGCTGGCGGATACCCTGACCACCAAAGAAAAATTCGGCGGCTATAAAGGGGTAAAATACACCATGTCTTGGGCTTATTCACCCAGCGTGCATAAACCCCGGGCTGTGCCACAATCGGCGATTTTGTTTGCTACCATGATGGGAATGGAAGTTACCCTCGCTCATCCTGAGGGCATGGAACTGGACCCAGCCATCCTCAAGCAGTGCGAGACCTACGCCGAAGACAGCGGCGGCTCTTTCCGCATCACCCACGATTTTGAAGATGGCATCCGTGGTGCAAATGTTGTATATCCAAAAGCCTGGGCGGCGACCAATATCTTCCAGCCGCCAGTCGGCCAGTCCGATTTCAAGAAGACCCAGGAAATCTTCGACCAACACAAAGATTGGATCTGCACCAGCCAGATGATGGATCTCGCTAGCAAAAATGCGATCTATCTGCATTGCCTTCCCGCAGACCGTGGTTTTGAAGTGACCAATGAAGTGATCGATAAAACCTCCGGCCCGGGATGGACCTCAGCCGTATTCGATGAGGCTGAGAACCGCCTGCATGTTGAGAAGGCGGTGATGGCCTTACTCATGCGCTAACGCCATCTTGGACGTCCCCGCCGGTAGTAGGACTCCGGTGGGGACGCACATCCAGGGGTTGTTCCAAAGGAGACGCCATGAAGGGCATGCGAAAGTTAATCAGCGCGATCGTTCTGGGGGCCTTGCTCACCGGTTGCGATGGGGGCTCTGCCAAACCAGCGGATTCCACCAGTGGAGGAAGCGTGGATGCCAAGGGACACGTCACCCTGGAGTTCTGGTATGCGCTGGGAGGGGATACCGGGAAAGCGGTTGAGGAGCTGGTGAAACGCTTCAACGCCTCGCAAGCGGATGTCAGCGTGGTTGCCACGTATCAGGGAGATTATACGGCAGCGATGGCCAAGATCTACAGCGCCATTACCAGTAACAGCACGGCTGCCGTGGTACAGGTGGGTGGGGCGCCGCTCCTGGGCAGCAGTGGAGCGCTCGCGCCGATTTCGGATTTCCTCAAGAATGACAAGGATTTCGATATCAAGCAAATCCGCCCGGCGTTTCTGGAATATAACTCGGTCAAGGGTACCTTGTGGAGCATGCCGTTCAATAATTCGGTGCCGGTTATGTATTATAACCAGGACTTGTTCAAAGCCGCCGGGCTCGACCCTGAAAAACCCCCCAGCAACCTCGAAGACCTGCTGATGGTTGCCCAGAAATTGACCCTGGACCCCACAAATTCGGGGACGCCTTCGCAATGGGGAGTAAACACTCGGGACGATACCCACTGGTACTTGAGCACCCTGTTCCTGGAGAACGGTGCTCAGATCGTTAACGAGGAAATGACCCAGATGGTATACAACAGTCCGCAGAGTGTGGAAATGCTGCAACTGTGGGGTGACTGGGTGAATAAGTACCACGTTATGCCTCCCAACCAACACTCGGAAGCCCAGTCGGATTTTCTGGCCGGCAAGCTCGGGATGTATTTGGGTTCGAGCGCCATGCTAAACAGCCTCAAAACTGGCGCTACCTTCAAGCTGGGAGTCGCGCAGTTCCCGGCAGTGGGCAGCACCCAGCAGTATCCCATTGGGGGCGGTAGCCTGGCCATCTTCAAGAATAAGGACGGTCGCATCACCCAGGCCGCATGGAATTTTGTTAAATTTATGATCTCGAAGGAAAGCGCTGTTTACCTGGCCACCCAAACGGGATATCTGCCCATTTATACCGATGCATTCAATTGGCCCGAAATCCAGGCATCCATTCAAGCACAACCGGAGCGTGCCGCTGCAATCCAGTCGCTGGACCATGTGGTCTCCATCCCGGTTTTCCCAGCGTTGGGTAATAGCGATCTGGCGCTGCGCATGGCTATTCAGGAGGCAGAACTGGGTAAGTCAACCGCTCAGCAGAGCCTAGACAAAGCCAAGGCTTCCGTCGACCGGAGTTTGAAAGACCAGTTCACCAACCCTTAACTTGATCCAGGAACGATTGTCTACCTGTCCGTTTTGCAGTTTGCACTGCGATGACCTCTGCATCGATCTGCGTGGAGGGGATCTGGCCGGTTTCACCCCGCACTGCGAGCTAGCTGAGCATCGATACCGCCAGGCGCTGGTTCAGCGGGATAGCTCTTCCCCAGGCGCCCTGGATAGTGCTGCAGAATGGTTGCGTATAGCCGATAATCCCTTGATCGTGATCGGCAGCGATGCGGATCAGACGACGGTCCGATCTGCGATCTCACTGGCGCAATCGACCGCCGGCAGGCTGGTGAACGCGGATGAAGACGCTGTAGAAGCGCTATCGGAGGGAATGCGGCTGACCGGGGTGCTGATGGGCACACTCGGCGAGGTCAAGCGAGGCGCTGATCAGGTGGTAGTCTGCGGGGCAGACCCGGTAGCCGCCGCTCCGCGAATTTGGGATTATCTGGGTGAAGAGAAGCGAAATCAGGTTTTGCAGTGGTCGCCTTCTGCTCCGCTCGAAGCCATCCGCTGGCTGCGCCTGCTTCTGCGGGGTGGAAAGGAAGCTGCCCCCGAAGCGTTTTATCCGCTTGCCCAAAGGATTCAATCTGCCGAGTCGGGTGTTTTTCTTGTCGGCCCGGATTGGCTGGGCCTGGGTCGCTCGGTTGTCACAGAATTACTGTATTACGTCCGAGAATTGAACCAAAGAAACCGTTGGTACACGTTGATCTTCTCAAATGGCCCCAATCCGTACGGAGT
>JAQTMA010000010.1:0-6879 GCA_028714615.1 Anaerolineaceae bacterium
AAAAAGGAGAATGATGATGGGAAAACAAACGGTCAACAAGGTCGTCCTGGCGTATTCGGGGGGATTGGATACCTCGGTCATCGTCCCGTGGCTACGGGAAAACTACCACTGCGAGGTGATCTGTTACTGCGCAGATGTCGGCCAGGGGGAGGAGCTCTCCGGCTTAGAGCAGCGCGCTATCGCTTCGGGAGCGAGCAAGCTGGTCTTGAACGATCTGAAAGATGAGTTCGCCGCGGAGTATATCTTCCCCTTGCTGCGCTCCGGGGCGGTGTACGAGCGCAAATACCTGCTGGGGACGTCCGTTGCCCGGCCGGTGATCGCCAAACACCAGGTGATGGTGGCCGAGCAGGAGGGCGCCGATGCAGTGGCGCACGGATGCACCGGCAAAGGCAACGATCAGGTGCGCTTCGAGCTGGCCTTCACCGCACTGAACCCACGCCTGAAAGTCATTGCGCCGTGGCGAGAATGGGATATCCGCTCGCGGGAGGATGCCTTAGCTTACTTGAAGGCGCGCAACCTGCCCTTCCCGGCCGGCGCCAGCAACCCGTCGCTTTACAGCCGCGACCGCAACCTATGGCACATCTCGCACGAAGGTGGTCCGCTTGAAGACGCGAACTATGCTCCCGGCGACGATCTTTTCCAGTTGACAGTCTCTCCCGAAGCGGCTCCAAACCAGCCGGAAGAGGTGGCAGTCACCTTCGAATCGGGCATCCCGGTGGCTTTAAACGGCAAGATGTATTCCCCGGCCAGCCTGATCGAGGCGCTCAACCAACTGGGCGGCAAGCATGCCATCGGCCGGGTAGATCTGGTCGAGAACCGCCTGGTAGGGATGAAATCGCGCGGGATATACGAGACGCCGGGTGGGACCATCCTGTACACAGCCCATAAGGAGCTCGAATCGATCACCCTCGACCGCGATACGCTTCATTATAAGGATGTCGTCGCCGAACGGTATGCCGAGCTGGTGTATTTCGGACAATGGTTCACCCCACTGCGCGCCTCACTGGATGCATTCTTCGCCGAAACGCAGACGCCGGTGACAGGCACGATCACTTTGAAGCTCTACAAGGGTAACCTGATCGTAAGCGGGCGGACCAGTCCATACAGCCTGTACCGGGAAGAGTTTGCTACGTTCGGTTACTCGGCAGTATACGACCATACCGACGCGGCTGGATTTATCCGCCTGTTTGGATTGCCCAGCAAGGTGCGGGCGATGATGGAGAGCAAGGCGCAAGACGTGCCGCCGCTGCCGGTTGAAGAGATCGTCAGGGATTAAGAACAAGGAAGCTCACCGCGAAGGTCACAACACAGCACGCCAGGACCGTGACGTGTCCTTCGTGGTTCGATTTGCATTTCGGATGGAGGCGATATGAAACTTTGGCAGGGGAGGATTGCGGGCATGCTGGATCCGCTGGCGGCTCAGTTGAATGATTCACTGCCGGTCGACCAACGACTGGCCAGGGAGGATGTGCTGGGGAGCCAGGCGTGGGCGCGGGCGCTGGCTCGCGCCGGGGTACTAACCTGGTTCGAAGCCGAATGCCTGGTGGATGGATTGCAAGCGGTGCTGGAAGAGCTCGAGCTTGGAATGTTCGGCTTTCAGGCCGACGACGAAGACATCCACACCGCTGTCGAGCGGCGCCTGGGTGAAGTGATCGGTCCCCTGGCTGGCAAGCTGCACACCGGGCGCAGCCGCAACGACCAGGCTGTGACCGATTTCCGCCTGTGGATGCTGCATGGCATCCCGCGCCTGGACCTGTACCTGGTGGAACTCCAGGAGACGCTCGTCTCACGCGCGGAGAACGATCTCGGCTGCCTGCTCCCGGGTTACACCCACTTCCAGCAGGCTCAGCCAGTGTTGCTTTCTCACTGGTGGCTGGCGCACTTCTGGGCGATCGAGCGCGACCGTGAGCGCCTGGCCGACCTGACGAAGCGGGTGCGGGTGATGCCGCTGGGAAGCGGCGCCCTGGCAGGAACCAGTTTTGCCATCGACCGGTTCCTGCTGGCGCAAGAGCTGGGCTTCGCTGTCCCTTCACCCAACAGCCTGGACGCGGTTTCCGACCGGGACTTCGCGGTTGAGTTCCTGTTCTGGTCGGCGCTGCTTGGCTCGCACCTGAGCCGCCTGGCGGAAGCGTTGATTCTGTACTCGACCGTCGAATTTGGATTCATCAGCCTGGCGGATGCCTATTCGACCGGTTCGAGCCTGATGCCGCAAAAGAGGAATGCGGACCCGCTGGAGCTGGTGCGCGGGAAGAGCGGCGACCTGATCGGGAAGCTGGTTGGATTGCTGGCGACCCTCAAAGGATTGCCATCAGCCTATGATAAGGACCTGCAGGAAGACAAGGCTCCCGTCTTTGGGGCAATGGATTTGCTTGGGCTGCTTCTGCCGGTAATGCAGGGCGCCATTGCCAGCCTGACCGTCCATCCAGAGCGCATGCGAGCAGCTATAAACAGCTCCATTCTGGCGACCGACCTGGCCGACTACCTGGTCGCCAAAGGGATGCCTTTTCGCCAGGCGCATCAATGCGTGGGGCAGGCTGTGCGCCAGGCGGAGGAGCTGCAGGTTGCCCTGGATCAATTACCGCTCGAAAGGTGGCAGGAGATCCATCCTTTGTTCCAGGAAGATCTCTACGTAGTTTTCCAACCGGAACGGGCGATCGAGCGCAAGCAAGCCTTCGGGGGAACCTCTCCACAGGCGGTTGAAAAGCAAATCCGCCTGGCCCGCGAACACCTGCAGCCGGTTGAACCTGCACTCGCCTGGCCTTATTGCCAGCAAAACGTGGAAAAATCCGATTAATGGGTTTCACCCGAGAGCGCCAGGGGCGGCGAATGGTTCATTGAAGATATCCGCCACGGGAAAAATAGTTGAAGCAAGTCAGACCAAAATAGTTTCCCATTGCACAATGTGGGGAATTAGTTTGGGATGATTTTCTTCGCACCCCACTACATAAGTCACAAAAACCAGGTGATATTTCCCTAACTTGATGAAAAAACTAAACCAAAGTATGATACATATCCCCTTCAATGTTGATCGACGTTTTCTCATCCATTGGGGAGCCCTTTTATGCATCTGAGATACCAGAGAGACCAAATCGATACTATTCAATCCAGGGTTGAAGATCTATTTCAACAATATGCGGAGCAACTCTCCACTACGGAGTTCCGCGAGGCTATCCTGGATGAGTTCTCGCGCTGTATCAGCGGCCAGATGCAGGTAGAGGCGGAGCGCCAACAATTGAAGGAGGAGTACGACCAGCACCGGGAGGTATTGAATGCCATCTTCGAAGCAGACCCCAGCGGTCTGGCGGTCGTGGCCGGGGCTGAGCTGCGCTTTGTGTATGCCAACCCGGCTTACCGTTTTATCATTCCAGAGACCGGAATCGACCCGATCGGCCAGCCGTACTCGCAAATATGGGGCTGTGAAGAAGATGGCTGTTATGCAGAGCAGATCGAGCGGGTTGTGGCAACCGGTAAGCCTTATCAACAGACGGGTTATGAACGGCGCTTTCCGGATGGCGCGGCGCGTATCTTCTCGTTGCAAGCCCGCAGGATCGATTGGGGTGGGCAACCAGCCGCGTTGATCATCCTTTGGGATATTACCGAAACCACTCAGGCAGAGCAATCCACCCTGGCCAGTGAGCGGCGGGTATCGACGATCCTGGCAAGTATTACCGATTGCTGTTACTTTCTGGATCGAGAATGGCGCTTTACCCGCATCAACGACCCGGCTCTGGTGATCTTCCACAAAACCATGGCAGAAATGCTCGGGAAACGATTTTGGGATGTTTTTCCGGAAGCCCGGGGAACCGTCATCGAGGAAAAATATTCGTTGGCGATGCGAGAACAGGTCCCGGTGCATTATCAGACCCTCTCCCCGATTTCGGGATTATGGGTGGAAGTTCAGGCATATCCTTCGACAGAGGGCATGTTCGTCATCTTTCGGGATATCACCCGCATCATCGAGAAGGAGAAAGAACTCCAACAGCTAAATCGGACCCTGCGAGCGCTAAACAGCAGCAGCCAGGCCATGATACGGGCTGTCGATGAAACCAGCTACCTGGCTGAAGCCTGCCAAATCATCACCCGAGATTGTGGACATGCGTTGGTCTGGATTGGTTACGCCGGAGAGGATGCAGCCAAGACGGTGCGTCCCGTTGCCTTTGGGGGATTTGAAGCGGGCTACCTGGATACCCTGAATGTCACCTGGGCGGATGAAGAACGAGGGCGTGGCCCAACCGGGACGGCTATCCGCACGGGGAAGGCCAGTCTCTGCCGGAACATGCTCACCGACCCCATGTTCAAGCCGTGGCGGGAAGAAGCCTTGAAACGGGGATATGCTTCCTCGATCAGCCTACCGCTAACGACGAACGGGAAAGTTATTGGCGCGATTACGATCTATTCGAGCGAGCCAGACCCATTCTCTGAAGCGGAGATTAAGCTTCTAGGCGAATTGGCCGATAACCTGGCATACGGGATCCAGACGTTACGCCTACGGGCTGTACAAGCTCAGATGGAAGAGACGATGCGCCAAAGCCTGGAGCGCGAGAAGAAATTGATCGAGAGCGAAGCCAGTTTCCACGAAAGCCAGGCTCGTATGGAGGTGCAGCGCCGATTGTTGGACCAGCGCGAGCAGGAGCGTCTGCAAATCGCCCGTGATTTGCACGACGGTCCGGTTCAGGAGCTGGCGGGGGTCAACTTCGCCCTGCAAAACCTCCTGATGGAGGATTGCGAAGCCGAGGTTGCTGCGCAATTACAAGAAATTCGTATGGCGGTTGTGGCGCAGATCGGTGAACTGCGCACCTACGCCAGTGTGCTGCGTCCGCCGGCTCTCTCCGCGTTTGGACTGGGCAAGGCTATTCGTTCACACCTGGATACTTTCCACGGAAGGCATCCTGAGATGCACACCCATTTTGAAGAGTCGCAGGTGGGCGAATTGCTTTCCGAAGAGATGCGTCTGGCCTTCTACCGCATCTACCAGGAAGCAATGGCGAATGTGGCCAAGCACTCCCAGGCAACGGACATTCATATCCGCCTGGAAAAGTCGCCAACCCAGGTGACCCTGGTGATCGAGGACGATGGAGTGGGATTTACTATACCCAGGGATTGGGTCGAGCTTGCCCGGGGAGGACACCTGGGGCTGGTGGGACTGCGCGAAAGAGCAGAAGCAATAGGCGGCCGGGTTGAGATCGCGACCACACCTAGGCATGGCACGCGAGTGACGGTGGTTGTTCCACTCGATAACCAGGGATGACGTGGAACGATTTCTGGCGGTCATCCCGGCATTCAACGAGGCAGCCCATATCGCGGCAGTGGTAGGGCCGGCGCTGCGAAACGTAACGGTGCTGGTCGTGGATGACGGGTCCGGTGATGAGACCGCCAGGGTTGCGGAGAATGCCGGGGCGAGTGTTTTACGACAGGCGCGAAACCAGGGGAAGGGGGCAGCTTTGCGGTGCGGGTTTCGCTACGCCCTGGAACACGGATACACGGCTGTGGTTACGCTGGATGCGGATGGACAGCACGATCCGGCTGAAATCCCGAAATTCCTGGAGGCCTTCGCCGCTCAACCGGCTGACCTGATCATCGGTGCGCGGAATTTCGCGGCCATGCCTTTGGTGCGACGGGTATCCAACACGACCGGACGGTGGTTGTTGAATTGGGCGCTTGGCCAGCCCATCCTGGATAATCAATCGGGATACCGCCTGCTGAGCCGGCGTTTGATGGCAGCCTTGCTCGACAGTACGGAGGAGGGGTTCGAGTTCGAAGTCGAGATGATCGCGACCTGCCTGTCTTGCGGGTACATCCTGGCGTGGACGCCCATCCGCACGATCTATGCCGGCGAAGCCAGCCACATCCGGCCGGGGCGCCACGCGATGAACTTCTTAAGGGTGGTGTGGAAGGCGAGGAAAACGAGGAGTCAGGTAGTCGTTCGTCGTTAATTGGATAGCCGGGTAGTCGTTGGTCGACCACCCAACTACCCAACTATCCAACTACCCAACTTACCCAACTACCTTACTTTCTTCTCCCGCCGGTTGGCCCAATAGATCAAGCCGGCTCCGACCAGCACCACGGCTACGCCCAGCGCGGCATACATAGGCTGCCCGGACATGAAACTGCCCAGCAGTACGTTCAGTCCCTGGAAGAACCAGACGATCCCGACCAGGATGAGAATTGCACCAGCGATATTTAAGAACCACTTCATGTGAAACCTCCATTGGTATCCGCGAATTTCACGAATAGCGCGAATAAAAGGCATTACTGCATTGTTTCTTAGCGAAATCCGCGTAATATGCGGATTAACGTTCTTACCCCTTTATACGCATGAAGGCAGCGCGTAGATCTGTTTCTTTGGGGTATACTTGGCGCATCTTGAAAAGGATACTCCCCGTGCAACACCTCGAAATCCACACCGACGCATTCATGCCGCCTGAAATGGCGCTCAAGGCCGCACAGGCGGGCATCAAGAAATCTACCCAGGATGGATTGACGCTGCTGGTTCTGGCCGTGCTGGCGGGCGCCTTCATCGCCCTCGGGGCGATTTTCTCCACCACCGTCACGGCAGGCATCGGCGATAAGCTGCCGTATGGGGTTACGCGCTTGCTGGCGGGGCTGACATTCTCGTTGGGCTTGATCCTGGTGGTGGTGGGTGGTGCGGAGCTCTTTACCGGCAACATCCTGATCGTCATCGCCTGGGCCGGACGGCAGGTGAGCACCCGTAACCTGCTGCGCAATTGGACGATCGTTTACGCAGGCAACTTTGCCGGGTCGGTGCTGACGGCGGGGCTGTCCTTTCTGAGCGGGCAGTACCTGAACGGGGCTGGAGCCGTCGGCGCCGGTGCGCTGGCAGTGGCCAATGGCAAAGTTCACCTGGGTTTCCTCCAGGCG